>JAJCXU010000478.1 GCA_029263275.1 Ilumatobacter sp. | reverse complement strand
CCGCGATTCGAACAGCAGCCCGACATCGCGAACCTCCGGATCGGGGTGTGGTCAGACGATGTGATGGCACCGGTCGACAACGGAGTGAAGGATCTGATCGAAGGCGCCGCCCGCCGCCTGAGCGAGGAGGGCGCGCAGGTCGACAACGAGATCCGGCCCGCGATCGCATCCTCCGATCTGCACCGCAACTACATGCGGCTGCTCAACGCCACGCTGTCACCTGGCGTCCCCAGCAACATGTGGGATCGGCTCGTTGCGAAGGCCGGCGGGAGCGCCGAACAGATCGACGACGACGCCGTCATGTTCGCCCGCGACTCCGCGCTCTCGCATCGAGATTGGCTGGCAGCGAACGAACGGCGAGCGCATGCACAACGCGCATGGGCCGACGTGTTCAAGAACATCGACGTGATGATTGCGCCGATCCAACCAGTCGCCGCATTCCCGCACGACACCGAGCGCCCCTACGGTAAGCGCACGTTGAGCGTGAACGGGTCCGATGCGCCATACCGAGGCATCCTGTTCTGGGCGGGTCTCGCGACGATGCCCCACCTGCCGTCGGTTGCCATCCCTATCGGGCACACCGCCGATGGTCTCCCCGTCGGCATGCAGCTGATCGGTCCGAAGTGGTCAGATCACAAGATCCTCAGCATGGGTGAGGAGATCTCCTCGGTCCTCGGCCAGCACTTCACGCCGCCGCCGCTCGTCACCGACTGAGAGTTCGCGTCTACAGTCGCAAGCGTCAGTCGGGACGTGTGTGGCGCGCGTACTGTTCGAGGAGACGAGGGCCGTCGAGCACGCGTACGAACCGCAGCAGGTCGAGCTCTGCCTCGATGACGAACGTGGTCAACTGCTGTTTGACGACGGAAACGAGTTCGTCGGGATCCCACGGCTTTGCGAAATACCAGTCGAGCCCGGCCTCGTTGATCGCACGAATCGTGTCTTCGTGCCCGGCCTGGCCGGTGATCAAGACGGTGCGGATAGTGCGGAGCTCCGGATCAGCGTTGATCGACACGAGGAGATCGACGCCGCTCTCACCCGGCAGGCGGTGGTCGGCGAGAATCAGTCCGACGCGATCGCCGTCGGCGTCGGCCTCGGCCATGGCTCGACGGGCATCGTCGACGGTGTCTGCCTGATCGATACGGATGCCGTCAGCAAACGAGTCGAGATCGCGCACGATCGCGGCTCGTACGTCAGGGTCGTCCTCTACCACGACGATGACCAGTTCATTCATGGCGTTCTCCTGTTGGTAGTTCGACGGTGAATTCTGTGCGACCGGGTGCGCTGTCGACGCGTATCGAACCACCATGGTCCTCAACGATCTGTCGGCTGATCGACAGACCCAACCCGAGTCCGAACTCCACGCGCGTGCCTTTGGTGGTGAAACGCGGCTCGAAGATGCGCTCGCACAGCTCTGGCGGGATGCCTTGGCCATCATCGATCACACGCACGGCCACGCGGTCGGTCCCGACCGGACCGACGACGACGCTGAGGCGGCCACGACCGTGCATCGCATCGAGCGCGTTGGTCAACACGTTGGTCCAGACCTGCTGGAGCTCTCCTGGCCGGGCGGTCACACCAGCGACCGGTTCGACCTCGCGGTGCAGGTCGACCTCACCCATCCGGTGGGAGAGCAGCCGGAGCGCGTCATCGACACCTGCGACGACATCGACATCGTCCGCCATTGCATTCTGGCCGTCCTCGCCTCGGGAATAGGCCCGCAAGCTTCCCACGAGGGATTGGACATGCTCCGCCGCTCCGGTGATGACCTGCAACGAACGACCCAGACGAGCGGCCTGTTCGAGCTGCGTCAGTTGGGCGTCGTCCATCGATGCTGCCACCCGGGCCTCGTCCAAGGATGTGTAACCGATGTCGATCAACCGGTCGGCGAGCACCCGGTCGGCGAGCGAATCCGTCAAATCGCGTCGAAGGGCGCGCAGCGTCGACGTCGACATCGGCGTGGCGTCGATCTGCTCCTTCATGTGCTCGCGTACACCGTCGTCGGCGACGACCGCAGCGACATCGTCGACAAGATGCTGAGTCGCCCGAATGATCGCGGCGGTCGGGTTGTTCAACTCGTGGGCCATCCCGGCGGCCATCTCCCCCAGTGCAGCAAAGCGCGCCGAGGCAACGAGCTGAGCGCGCGCCTCCGACAAGGCCGCAAGGCTCTGATCGAGTTCCATCTGCAACTCGTCTGATCGGCGCAGTCGTCGAGCGAGCGAGCTGACGAGCACACGAGTGAGCAGGCTGGCCAGTTCGGGTTCCGCGCCGAGCGCTTCAGCGAGCTGATCGAGCGTGATCGGCACCGCCCGCACCTCGGTCACCGCCCGACACTGCAGCATCGCTCGCCGATGACTCGCAAGCGAAAGCAGGCCGATGATCGCCCCAGTGGATCGCTCGTGGAGGATGTGTTCGCCACCGTCTGTGCGAGTGCTGAGCCGGACGATCCCATCGAGCACGACATAGATGCCGCCGACATCTTCACCCGCTTCGATCAAGGTCGTGCCCGGCGCTACCCGAATTCGTGGAGGATGGCCGAGCGCACGGTCGAACAACTCGACCATCCGCGCCTCGATCTCGGTGTCGGTGATCGAACTGTCGAGCAGCAGTGGCGTTGATGTCGGCCGGTGCCGAGTGGCAGCGCGCTGCTGCAAGATCCGCGTTCTGGCCCGGTCGCGGGTATCGGCGTCGAGCAGCTCACCGAAGTCGTCAAGCTGGTCGCGAGCGTGTTCGATCATGAACGCGGCCAGGTTTGCCACGAGTTGCGCACGGAGACCTTCCCGACTCCATGGACGGGTGATCATGCCGTGGACCGCCCCGCGTTGGAGTGCGGCGTCTGCCCCGCGCAGCGAGGCCTTGGAGGTGACCACGACGTTCTTCGTCCGGCTGAGCGCTGGGGCATCGTGGAGCCTGATGACGTTCGCACTCAGGCGATCGGCCAGATCGACGTCGACGAACGTGACCGGGATGAGCCCACCCTGCGCTTCGATCACCTCTGCGTGTTGCTGTGCGGTCTCGACGTCAGTCACCACGTCCACGTCCGCTGATCCGGTCAATAGTTCACGCAACTCGCGTGCAAGGTCGTCGCCATCGGCGCGGTTGGTATCGACCACGATGATCACGAATCGAGTCACAGCAGCCCCACCGCTTCCCAGATCGGAGGCATGACGAAGACCACGATGGCCAGTCCGAGCCCGCCGACGACGAGCCCGATGCTGGCCATGTCTTTGGTCTCGATCTCGCCCGATGCGTAGGCCACGGCGTTGGGTGGCGTGCTGACCGGGAGCGCCATCGCCAACGAGCAGGCCATGGCGATCAACAGCCCGGCGAGCAAGGGATCGAGGTCGACCGCGTCTGAGAGCGCCAAGCTGATGCCGACGGGTGCCAGCAGGTTCGCCGTTGCCGAGTTCGAAATCACTGTGCTCAGGAGCAAGGCCAGGCCAGCCATTGCTCCCATCAGGAGCAGTGTCGGCATCGAGCCCCAGGCGAATCGACTGACCAACCACACATCGAGGCCGCTGCTGGACACGCCGTTGCCGAGTGCGATGCCACCACCGACCAGCCACAGGATGTGCCAGTTGAGTCGACGCAGGTCGTCGACGGTAAACACCTTGGTGGCGAGCAGCACCACGACCGGCGCGAATCCGACGATGGACGAGCGAACGCCATGCACTGGTTCGGTCATCCACCCGATGACGGTGAGCGCGAACGCGACGTACAAGATGATCGCCGAGCGGCTGCGCTCGAAGGTTCCTCCGAGATTCAGACTCATCGAGGTGATCGACGCCGGGTAACGCCGAACGAGGAGCCACCAGGCCACGACGAGGAGGACGAGAGCGACGGGCACGGCGAACGCCATCCACGTGATGAAGTTGACCTGCAGCCCTTCGTCGTCCAGGCGGCCCAGCGCGATGGCGTTTGGAGGCGAACCGACGGGTGTTCCGAGGCCGCCGATGTTCGCCGCGACGGGTACGGCGAGAATCAACGCAACACGAAACCGGTCGGTGCGTTCCAAGCCGGCCGCAACGGGCAGGACCACGGCCATCATTGCCGCGGTCGTCGCCGTGTTGGACACGAACATGGACAGCAACGCCGTAATCGACATCAGGCCGGCAAGCACCGCTCGAGGCCGCGTGCCAAAGGGTCTCAGCATCACGCCGGCCAAGTTTCGGTCCAGCCCGAACTTCGCTGCGGCATCAGCCAGAACGAACCCACCGAGGAACAACATCAGGATCGGGCTGGCCAGCGTTGCGTAGATGCTCTCGTACGTCGGCGCCTCGAATCCATCGGGAAGCGACAAGACCGCCTCGTCGGAGATCATCAAGATCTGAGCGAGGATCACGAAGATCGAGGTCGCCGAGAGTGGGATCGCCTCCGACACCCACAGAGCGACAGCTGCCCCAAAGATCGCCAACATGCGACTGGCTGGCGTCGAGAGATCGCCGACGGAACCGATGGCCATCACACTGGCGAACCACAGGATTGCTGACCCCAGTCCCAGCTTCACCCGGTCACGCCACCAGGGGGTCGTGACTCGATCGGTCGATGGCGACCGAGTGGCAGGCATGTCTCGGAAACTATCTCTTCATCGACACGGTGACCGGGCCGTTTGACCATCATCTGTCACAGAATGCCTCGGTACATTGATGAGATGACGCAGACCATCAAACGCATCGCCCTGTCCACCGGTGGCGGCGATGCACCTGGTCTCAACGCCGTCATTCGTGCAGCCACACTCGCTGCCCACCAGCGCGGTTGGGAAGTCGTCGGAATCCGCGACGGGTTCAACGGTCTGATGGTTCCGGAAGAGTACGGCGACGACGGACTCATGGATCTGACGCCCGAGAGCGTGCGCGGCATCGTGCATCTGGGCGGAACGATCCTGGGGACGACCAATCGCGGCAACCCCATCGCCTTCCCCGTTCAGCAACCCGACGGTTCGTGGGTCGAAGTCGACCGCTCCCAGGAGTTGATCGATCGATTCGATGCCAACGGCATCGACGCACTGATCACGATCGGCGGCGACGGCTCGCTGGCCATCGGACACCACCTCCAACAAGCCGGCCTCCGCGTCATCGGTGTCCCCAAGACAATCGACAACGATCTCGAACGCACGGCGTCCACGTTCGGGTTCGACACCGCGGTCAGCTTCGCGTCGGAGTGCATCGATCGACTGTTCACCACCGCCACCTCGCACGGGCGAATTCTGGTCGTCGAGGTGATGGGCCGCTACGCCGGATGGATCGGGCTGCATGCTGGCGTCGCCTCGGGCGCCCATGCGATTCTGATTCCTGAGATCCCCTACGAGCTCGAGCCGGTCGCGGAAGTCATCGAAGAGCGCGAGCGTCGCGGCTCCAAGTTTTCCATCGTCGTCGTCGCCGAGGGTGCAGCCCCGGCTTCAGGGCACGTCTCGGTGATCGGCAAGTCGATTGGTCAAGCCGAGCGCCTCGGGGGTGTTGGAGCCAAGGTCACCACCGGACTCGAAGCGCTCACCGGCAAGGAGTCACGGACCGTCGTCCTCGGCCATCTCCTGCGCGGCGGCTCGCCGACAGCGTTCGATCGGCTCCTCGGGCTCCGATTCGGTGCCGCAGCCGTTCGGGCGCTCGCTGAAGGCCGTGACGGCGTGATGGTCGCATTGAATCCTCCGACCATGGACTACGTGCCGTTGGTCGAGGTGGCGAAGCGGCAGCGTCACGTGCCGCTCGACTGCGACACGATGCAGACCGCCCGCGATCTCGGCATCACGTTCGGTGAGCCGCTGACGGTCTGAGTCTCGCTCATCACGACTCGCAAGGTGCGAGCCGATCAATCGTCCCAATTGGTCCAGTCGACCTCGTGGGCCCGAACGTATGACTTCACCGCCGCGCCGATGGTCGGGTGGAAGTGAGTCGAACCGATCTCGTCGTAGAGGCCGTACTGGATCAGCCGGTCCTTGACCGGACCCTTGAGTTCGGCAAAGGCCAGTTCGACGTGGATTCGGTGCAGGTCGTCGATGAGCGCTTCGAGCATTGCCACCGCGCTCGTGTCGATGTCGGTGATCGCCTCGGCGGCGATGACCAGCCGTCGCACGCGATCGGGTGAATCATCGATGACTGCACGCACCCGGCGTTCGAAGTGATCCGAGTTCGCGAAGAACAGCGGTGCATCGAAACGAAACAGCACCAGGCCGGGAACCTCGCGCCCCTCGGGATGCCGACTGAGGTCGTGATAGCCCTTGCGCTGGTCGACACGGCCGAGCACGGCGTCGTATGGACGCCAGACCCGGCGGATGAAGTTGGCCAACGACAGCCCGATCGCAATGGCGAGTCCGTTGAGCACTCCCAACAACACGACGCCGACCGTCGCGGCGCTGCACAGCGCGAACTCGCTGCGACGAACCGAGTAGAGCCAGCGAACCTGATGCGCGTCGAACAGCTTGATGGCTGCAGCGATCACGATCGCCGCCAGCGCCGTTGACGGCAGGTACTCGACGAGGCCGCCACCAGCGACGAGCAGCGCAAGGACCAGGACCGCGCTGACCACCCCGACCAGCTGCGTGTTGCCACCGCTGGAGTAGGCAATGGTGGTCCGGCTGGTGCTTGCGCTGACGGGGAATCCGCTGAATGCGCCCGCCGCCACATTCGAAACCCCGAGCGCGATGATCTCTCGATTTGGATCGACCCGTTCACCTGTGCGCGCGGCGAATCCCCGCGACAGTGCCGTCGTGTCGGACAGAGTGACCCAAGCGAGGCCCAGCGACGCCAGCATCAGTGACGGAACCATCGCCAACTCGACCGACGGCCACACCGGAGACGGGAACCCGCTCGGCAACCTGCCGACGATCGCGACGCCGTCGTCGGCGAGACCAAGGACTCGAACCGTGATGATGGCTCCCGCGACGACGATCAACACCGCCGGGATCGACGGCGAGATGCGAGTGAGCACCAAGATCGAGATCAACGCCGCTAGGCCGATGAGCAACGCACTGACGATCACCAACCCGTCGGCCACGCCGGTGACGACATCTCGAGTTTGCTCGATCGGCGTGTCTCCCGACACTGAGAAGCCAGCGAGTTTGGAGGCCTGACTGAGCACCATCACGATCGCCAAACCGTTGAGGTACCCAAGCTGTACCGGGCGCGACAACAATTCGGCGATCGATCCCAGGCGGCTGAGCCCAGCGAGGACACAGAACCCACCGGTCATCAAGGCCAGCATCCCGGCAATCGCGATGGCCGTCGCCGGCTCACCATCACTTGCGGCAATGGCGATGGCAGCCGCAATCAAGGGTGCCAGCGACGAGTCCGGCCCGAGGAGGAGAACCCGCGAGGGGCCGAACAACGCGTACGCCAGCACCGAGGTGATCGTCGTGTACAGCCCCGTCACTGCGGGCACACCAGCGAGTTCGGCATAGGCCATGCCATGCGGGATCATCAGCGCCGTGACCGCGATGCCCGCCATCAGGTCTCCCCGAAGCCACTCGCGCCGATACCGGCGGAATAGTTGGACGCCGGGCAGCCAGCTCACGTGAGCAGACGACGAAGCGGGCATCTCGCAACCTTTCCATAGCCACGACAGCAAGCGAAAGGGTCAGATTCCTCCTGCTGGTTGTCCCGCTCCGCCGATTCGCGGCCCGCGCGGCGCCAGATCAGAAGATGACGGGAACCGACCGGGGGCCACGTATCTGTCCACCCGCCCAGGTCACGTTGGCCGGATTCTCGAGTTCGAACTCCGGGATCGCCGCCATCCACTCCTCGAGCGCGATTCGGAGTTCCATGCGAGCCAGGTTCGAACCTGCGCATCGGTGAATGCCGACGCCGAACGCGAGGTGTCGATTCTCTTGACGATCGATGATGAAC
>JAJCXU010000477.1 GCA_029263275.1 Ilumatobacter sp. | reverse complement strand
AGGTACCGTGGTCGCCGATGTCCGACTACCTGCAAGCGATGTTCCGCCGCCGCCCGAACGACGGATGGTTCCGCGCCGGGAAGTACGACATGACCACGACGGACATCATGTGTTCGCTGTCGATTGTCACGATGTTCCTCTGGGCCGCGAGCCAGTCGGCGTTCTTCAAGCTCGTCTTCTTTGCGCCCGACGTCCGCAGCGGCGAGGTCTGGCGCATCATCACCTGGCCCATTGCCGAGCCACCCGACTTCTTTGCGCTCCTCGGGGTCGTCTTCTTCTGGCTGTTCGGACAGCAGGTCGAGGCACTGTTCGGCCGCAACCGATTCCTCATCTGGGTCCTTGCCACCACCATCATCCCGGCCGTCTCGCTGACCTTGCTCGGCGCGGTCAACAACGAGTTCGACTTCACCAGCGCCGACCTCGGTTTGGGCACGCTGTTCCTCGCCGGCATCTGGGTCTATGCCGCGACCTACCCGGGCGTGAAGTGGTTCGAAGTGGTGCCGCTGTGGGCAATCGCCGGCGTCTTCACGATGCTCCGTCTGCTCCAGTTCACCGGTTCCCGAGCGGGTGGAGCGGTGCTCTTCCTGCTCATCTCGGTGGCCGCTGCGCTCGTCGCTGGCCGCTCACTCGGTCTGGCCACTGGTTGGCCGATTCCACACATCGACATCTCCGGCGTCGCTGGCGGTTCGAGCGGTTCGTCGAAGCGGCGCAAGGCTCCCAAGCAGAAGCGCTCACGCGCTTCCGGCGGTGCACGCGTGGTCGAGGGCCCGTGGAAGAACGCGCCGGCTCCCACCGCGCCGCCCGTGGGCCCGTCTCCCGCTGATCAGGCCGAACTCGACAGCCTGCTCGACAAGATCGGCGCCAACGGCATGGACTCATTGAGCAGCGCCGAGAAGAAGCGCCTCAACGAACTCAGCAAACGCCTCCGCAACTCCTGACCCGCCGAACCTTTGGTTGACGATCCCCCGTCGCCGGGAGGAACAACGCCAACCGAGCGGATGGCTGGTCAGGCGGGGGTGGCGGTCGAGCGCACGCGGGCGGCGGTGAGCCAGGCGTAGACCAGCAGGCATCCGGCGAGCACGGCGGCAGCGTTGGCGAGGAGGTGGAAGCCGAACGACTCCTTCACGAATCCGGAAGTGAAGGCGGCGAGCGCTCCGCAGAAACTCATCGTGAGGTCAGATGTGCCCTGCACCTCGACCTTAGATTCCGCTGGCACCGACGTGGTCAGTAGCGTCGACCCGCCGATCAGGCCGATATTCCAGCCCAATCCGAGGAAGAACAAGCCGATGAACATGAGTGCGGGGACGTATCCGGCGAGCACGGTCGCCAGCGTCCCGGCGCCGAGCACGATCGCACCGACTTGAATCGACCGGACACGGCCGATTCGCTCGACGGCACGACCGACGAATGGCGCCAACCCATACATCCCGACGATGTGGACGGCGATGACGAACGCCGAGAGATCCGCGTGGTTGTGGTCCTTCATGTGCGGAGGCGTCATCGTCATCACGCCAACCATCACCGCCTGCGAGATCGCCATGGCAGCGAAGCCCAACTTGGCATTCGATGACTGAGCAATGACTCCGACCGAGGCCCGCACCTGCTTGATCGGTCTCGTGCGTTCAGCGTTCGGGTTGATTCCCCCGATGACCTCGAGCGGATCAGGACGGAGCCGTGTCCACACGACGACCGCCGCAACCAAGAACATGAACGTGGCGAACACGAACGGCCCGATCAGCTCATCGAGCCCGATGCTGCGTGCGACAGCCTTCTCAAACGGCGTCAGCAACGGGCCGAAGATCGCCCCGAGCGCGCCGATCCAGACGATTGCCGCAATGGCAGTCGCCTGATGATCAGGCTCGGCAAGGTCAGCCGCGACATAGCGGCCCTGCAGCGTCGATGCTTGGCCGGCGCCGAAGAGCACCATGCCGACGACAAACAGCGGAAAGAACCTGAGTTGTCCTCCGGTCGCCGCGATTACCGAGCCCGCGGCGCCGATGAGTAGTGCACCTGCCATGCCCCGGCGCCGGCCGCGGCGCCGCATGATCGCGGCCAAGGGCACCATCGTGATCGCAGCGCCGAGAGTGAACGACGCGCTCCCGATTCCGGCAAGGCGATCAGAGCCGAGGATGTCACTCGCCAAGAGCGTGACGACGGCGACCATGCCGGCGACTGCTGCCTGGCCGGGTACCTGCGCAAGCCTCAGCGAGTTCAGTGTGCGTCGTTGCAGCGCCGTCCGATCAATCCCGGCCTGCTCAATCGTCTCCGTCACCGGGTCAGCCTTCCACACCGGCACAGCAAGTCTCCCAGCCCAATCACATCGAGTTGTTCGGCTGCGACTTGACGATCGCCCCCGCCGATAGGGACAACGTCAACTCTGGGTCAGGCCAGCAGCGGGGCGAGGTATTGGCCGGTGAAGGATGCGGGGATCTTGGCGATGTCTTCGGGGGTGCCTTCGCCGACGATCTGACCGCCGCCGTTGCCGCCGTTGGGGCCGAGATCGATGATCCAGTCGGCGGTCTTGATGACGTCGAGGTTGTGCTCGATGACCAGCACCGTGTTGCCCTGGTCGACCAGCCGCTGCAGCACAGTGAGCAGACGACCGACATCTTCGAAGTGCAGGCCCGTGGTCGGCTCGTCGAGCAGATAGATCGTGTGCCCAGTGGACCGCTTCGCCAGCTCAGTCGCGAGCTTGACGCGCTGCGCTTCACCGCCAGACAGCGTGGGCGCGGACTGTCCGAGACGGACGTAGCCGAGGCCGACATCCATCAAGGTCTCCATGTACCGGGCGATACCCGGCTGGTTCGCGAAGAAGTCGACCGCTTCAGCGACTGGCATGTCGAGCACGTCGGCAATGTTCTTTCCCTTGAACTCGATGTCGAGCGTGTCGCGGTTGAACCGAGCGCCGTGACAGACCTCGCAGGGCACGTACACGTCGGGCAGGAAGTTCATCTCGATCTTGATGTTGCCGTCGCCCGAGCACGCCTCGCAGCGGCCGCCCTTGACGTTGAAGCTGAATCGGCCGGGTTGGTAGCCGCGCACCTTGGATTCGTTGGTCTGGGCGAACAGCTTGCGGATCTTGTCGAACACGCCGGTGTACGTGGCCGGGTTCGAGCGTGGCGTGCGGCCGATCGGCGACTGGTCCATGTCGATGACCTTGTCGAGGTTCTCGATGCCGGTGATCTTCTTGTGCTTGCCGGCTGGCACCTTCGACTTGTAGATGTTGGACATCAGCACCGGCAGGAAGATGTCACGCACGAGCGACGACTTGCCCGACCCGGAAACGCCGGTGACCGCCACGAAGTTGCCCAGCGGGATCTTGACGTCGATGTTGGCCAGGTTGTGCTCGCGTGCGCCGAAGATCTGCACTTCGGTCATACCCCGAGGGCGACGCGACTGCGGCACCGGGATCTTCTTCTTGCCGGTGAGGTATTGCCCGGTGATCGAGTTCTTGGCCTTGCCAATTCCCTTGACCGGGCCCGCATAGACGACCTCGCCGCCGTGCTCGCCCGCACCGGGGCCGATGTCGATGATCCAGTCGGCCTCGTTGATCGTGTCTTCGTCGTGCTCGACGACGATGACCGTGTTGCCGAGATCGCGCAGCCGGATCAGCGTGTCGATCAGCCTGCGGTTGTCGCGTTGGTGGAGCCCGATCGACGGCTCGTCGAGGACGTAGAGCGTGCCGACGAGGCCCGACCCGATCTGCGACGCGAGGCGGATTCGCTGCGCCTCACCGCCGGCCAACGTGCCCGCGGCGCGAGACAGCGTGAGGTAGTCGAGGCCGACATCGAGCAGGAAGCCGAGTCGGGCGTTGATCTGCTTCATGACCCGCTCGGCGATCAATGCGTCGCGATCGCTCAAGACCAGTGCACCGAGGAACTTCGCCGAGTCCTCGATCGACATGTCGGCCACTTCGGAGATGTTCTTGTCGTTGATCGTGACCGCCAGCGAGGCCGGCTTGAGACGCGCCCCGCCGCACTTCGAGCACGAGACGAGGCGCATGTAGCCCTCGTACTGCTCGCGGGCCCACTCACTGTCGCTGCCTTCGTGGCGGCGCCGGATCCACGGGATGACACCCTCGTACTCGGTCGAGTACGAGCGCGATCGGCCGTACCGATTCTTGTACTTGACGGTCATCTTGCCTTTGACGCCGTGCAGGATCAGCTTCTGTTGCTTCGCGGTGAGCGTGTGCCACGGTGCGTCGAGGTCGATCTCGTTGACGTTGGCCACCGACTCGAGCA
>JAJCXU010000476.1 GCA_029263275.1 Ilumatobacter sp. | reverse complement strand
GACCTGACGCATCCGTCCAACAACCGGACGGGACGGAGCACGACGGGAGCGACCGTTCGGGTCCGAGCGATGGCTCGACAACGACGTGGCGGAATCTCTGGAGCGAGACGGCGGAGGTGCTCGGCGACCGTCAACATGCGCGCTGGCTCTGCGAGGCGGCCAGCGCGACGGAGCCGGACGAGTTCCTCGCGACGCTCGACGACGCTCCGATGATGCGGATGGTCCATCACCTCGACCAGATGGTTGCCCGGTATCGCACCGGCGAGCCGCTGCAATACGTGCTCGGCCGCTGGGGATTTCGACGCCTCGATCTCGCGGTCGATCCGCGTGTGCTGATACCGCGGCCCGAGACCGAACTGTTGGTCGAGGTTGCGTTGCAGGTCGTGGTCGGACTCGAACGGTCTCCGACGATTGTCGACCTCGGTACGGGTTCGGGTGCGATCGGATTGGCGCTCGCCGACGAGTTGCCGCTCGATGGTCCAGCGGTGTGGCTGACCGATGCCAGTTCCGATGCGCTCGATGTCGCTCGGGCCAATCTCGCCGGCATCGGGCGGTCGGCGCAGAACGTGCGCGTCGCCCACGGCTCGTGGTTCGAAGCGCTGCCGGCTGACCTCGTCGACGACGTGATCGTGTCGAACCCGCCCTACGTCGCCGATGCCTCGCCGGATCTGGAGCAGATCGTGGGTGAGTGGGAACCGGACTCAGCCTTGTTCGCCGGGCGTGATGGGCTCGACGACATTCGCATCATCATCGACGGAGCGATGTCGCGACTCCGCGAAGGCGGCTGGCTCATCCTTGAGATCGGCCACGACCAAGGCCGGTCAGTGCACCAACTGCTCGAAGCAGCCGGCTTCGCCGACATCGAGATTCGCAAGGATCTCAGTGACCACGACCGCATCGCCCAAGCCAAGAGGCCAAGCCGCTAGATATGAAACTGACGGACGCCATCAATTCATATGTCAGTCGAAGCGGACGGCGACTTGGGAAAGAATTGATCCTTCTTCGGGGCTGACCTCGTCGTCGACGCCGGCCACTTCACGGGCGGCGGAGAACAGCGCAGAGCGCAGTACGCGGCTGCTGATCCGGCCGTCGATGGAGTCGAGAAAGTCTTCCACTCGGTCGCGCTCGATCGCGCGACGCGCCTCTTCGATTGCGGGGCGAAGGTATTCCTCGAATGCGAAGTCGTCATTACGCCATTCGGTGCTGATCTCGCGGACGAGCGCGACTTCTTCGTCGGCGATGTCTTGATCGGCAAGCATCACCAGCGCGAGGAGCTCCAGGGCGGCCTGGTGCTCGAGGTTGGCGGTGGCGTGGACGGCGACGCCCCGGTAGAGCTCGATGAGGCGATCATTCATACCCGTGCGACGTTAGACCACCGGCCCATCGCTGTCTGATTCACCCTGCGTTTCGCCTGGGGATGAATCTGGTTCAGGCCGCTCGGCCCGACGGGTCAGGTGGCGACTGGCAGCGACCGGCGGAGGAACTCGAGTTGGTGGAGAAGCAGGTTCTCCGCCACTTGTTCCTGGGGTGTCATGTGGGTGACGCCGACGAGCGGCAACACCTCATGTGGTCGTCCTGCAGCGAGGAGCGCCGAGGAGAGTTGCAGCGTGTGTGCGGCGACGACGTTGTCGTCTGCCAGCCCGTGGATCAAGAGCAGCGGACGTTGCAGATCGCCTGCGAGGGGAACCAAGGAACTCGCGTCGTACTGGTCGGCATGTGTGTTGGGGTCGCCGAGGTAGCGCTCGGTGTAGTGCGTGTCGTACAGCCGCCACTCCGTGACGGGCGCGCCCGCGATCGCTGCATGGAAGAGGTCCGGACGGCGGAGCACCGCGAGTGCCGCGAGGTAGCCGCCGAAGCTCCAGCCGCGGATCGCGACCCGCCGGAGATCGAGGTGCGATGTCTCCTTCGCCAAAAACTGCAGTGCTTCGATCTGATCGTCGAGCGGTGCCGTTGCCAGGTCGCCGCTGACTGTTCGTTCCCACTCCGAACCTCGGCCGGGCGTGCCGCGGCCATCAGTGATAACGACAGCGAAGCCCTGGTCGGCGAACCACTGTGACGCAACAAAAGAGTTGTGGGCACGTTGCACGCGCAGTGCGTGCGGGCCGCCGTATGGATCGAGGAGGACGGGGAGTCGACCGCCCTCGTACGTCGTCGCGTGATCGTGGGGGAGGAGGAGCGCAACACTGAGACCGGTGGCGTCCGTGCGGAAGAACTGGACGTTGGGCGACACGAGCGGTGCTTCGGCAAACGATTCGATCGTGTGCGCAGCGGATGTGTCGTTGCTGCTGCTCACCGTGACGGTTGCTCCGGGCTCGTCCATCGATGCCGATCGCACCACGGTCGTCGGACCGCCTTCAGCAACCCAGTGCACGCCGGGTTCGTCGGTGAGCGCGGCGAGCTGGCCGTTGGCGTCGCGGCGCCAGACGTGGAGGGACGTCGCATCGTTGATTGGGTTGGCGGCAAACGTGATCGCGTCTCGCGTCGCCGAGAGCACCGACCGCACTTGGAGGTCGGTCGGAGTCACCGGTTCGCCGGACACCATCAATCGGCGCGCTCCGTCGCGATCGGCCGCAGCGACAAGCGTGCCGTCGTCGAGGAGGCGCGGTGTGCCCGGCACCAACTCGACCCACGCGTCGTCGTAGTCGTGGGCGAGGACCTCGGTTTCGCCGGTGATCTCGTCGACCTTCAAGGTCATCGTGCCGCGCTGGTCGCGCGATTGGACGAGCATGATCAGACCTGCCGTGGTCCAATTGACCGAGGCGATGTACGGGAAGAACTCTGTGTCCCAATCGACGTCGGTGCGTGATCCGTTCAGGCCGAGGAGGTGGAGCGAGACCGTCGCGTTGTCGGTGCCTGCCGACGGATATCGAACCGTGCGAGCGCTCTTGGCGGGGTTGGCCGGGTCGGCGATGCTCCACTCCGACACCGGCGCGGTGTCGACGCGGCAGGTGGCGATGGTGTTGCCGTCCGGGCTCCACCAGTAGCCGCGAAACCGATGCATCTCTTCGGCGGCGATGAAGTCGGCGCTGCCCCACGTCACCGTGTCGGCTTCGGTTGGATCGCCGCCGGCGAGCACCCGCCAGGTCCCGTCGAGCTCGGCAATACACAGCAGGCGTCCGCTCACGTAGGCGATCCGTCGGGCAGTGGGGTCAGGGCGTGGATCGAACACGGGGCCGGCAACGTCGAGCGGCCGGGCGAACCCGCTGAGCAGTCCAGCGGCGAACAGTCGACCACTCAGCGCGAAGGCCGCGACCTTGCCGGCTCGGTCAGTCGCGTACGCCGTGATGCCGCCGCCGCTCTCTCGTGTCCGTTCGCGACGGGCGCGTTCCTCTGGTGGGAGGTCACCTTCGTCATCGGTGGTCAACAGCGTCCGCGGATCGCCGACCAACCGTTCCGTCCCCGAGGCGACGTCGAGTACCCACAGCGAGTTCACCGCGTCGGAACCGTTGGGGCTGCGCAGGAAGATCACACGCTCGCCGTCGGTTGACACCGTGAGGTTGCGAGGCGCGCCGAGCGTGAAGCGCTGGGTTCGGGCGTGTTGACGGGGGAACGAATCGTCGGTGTCGATCGTGCCGTCGGAAAGCGTCGTGGTCACGCTGCCCAGACTACGGATCGTGCGCCGCTCAGCTCTGCCCGTCTCTTCGGGAATCTGTCAGGCCGAGAAGTGAGCAACCGCCTCGGCGACCAGGTCGAAAGCGGCGGCCGCATCGACATGGGTCAGCACTTGAACGTTCGGTGCTGCCCGCTCGATCAACCGCCGCTCGTCGATCACGGTCATCCCGCGGGTGTATTCGCCCTGGGTCTCGATCACGACGTGCCGATCCACGCGGTCGAATAGGTCGGGGTGAGTCAGCGCGAGGACAGCGAGCGGGTCGTGCATCGCTCCTCCTTGGAGGTGGCCCTCGTCGTGGTTGCGTTGGTACATCATCGAGAAGAACACGAGCAAGTCGGCGAGGGTGGTGCCCAGTGTCCCCCCGATTGATCGCAGACGCTCGATACGGGCTGGCGTGGCTTGGAACTGGTGCGTCACGTCGAGACCAGCCATGATGAGCGGCGCCCCGGACGCGAACACGATCTGCGCCGCTTCAGGGTCGGCCCAGATGTTGAACTCGGCCATCGTGCTGCGGTTCCCGAACGATCCGCCGCCCATCAGTGAGATCCCGGCGATGCGTTTCGCGATCTCCGGATCGTTCTGCAGTGCCAAGGCGATGTTGGTCAGTGGGCCGACCGGAACCAACCACAAGTCGTCGTGCTGATGGCAGGCGTCGACGATGAACTGCACGGCATCGGTGCCATCGAGGGGCGTGGTCGGGGCAGGTAGGTCGGCGCCATCGAGACCACTTTCGCCGTGGACGTGGCCGGCATGCTTCGGCTCGCCAACGAGCGGGCGGCTGGCCCCAGAGTGCACCGGAACATCGACCCCCAACAGGTCGCGCATGACGAGCGCGTTGTGTGTCGTGCTCGTGAGCGGAGCGTTCCCTGCGACGGTGGTGATGCCGCCGAGGTCGGTGTGGCGCGCGGCCACGACGATGGCGATGGCGTCGTCATGACCCGGGTCGCAGTCGAGGAGCACGCGGGGGCGTCGTGATGGATCAGTTGCAGCCGACATGACGCCGAGCATGCCACCTGGCGCGCCACACTGTCGGCATGGAGATGCGCTCGTCCACGGTCACGTCGTCGTCCAGCCGGCGAACCGCTCGATGGGTGGCCATGGGTCTGCTCGCGGTGGTCGGAGCGGGTGCCTGTAGCGGGGCGGACGACGACGCTGGGGTGGCCATTCCGCCCGGGACCGGCGATGCCGCGACTGGCGAGACGGGTCCGGACTTCGTCCCGACCCCTGACGACGGTGAAGCCGGTGAAGCCGGTGAAGTCGGTGGCGACGATGCTGAGATCGCATCGCCGACCACTGAGTTCGACTTGTCCGCGGAGCCGAGCACCCCCGCGATCCAACCGATTCCCGAGACCGGTGTTCCGGGGATCGACAGCAGCGATGCGTTCTGTCGGGCGTGGAGTGAGTTCGCCGGCAGCTTCCAGGCACTCGGCCTGGTGTCGGCGATCGGTGACCCCGATGCCGCGCTCCGACTCGAAGTGATCGCTGCGAGCACCGTGACGGCGGCGGTCCACGCGCTGGAAGCGAACCTCCCCGCTGAGCTCGAGGCCGAGCGCGTTGCGCTCGTCGCCGACCTGGCTGGTCCGTTCTTCGGCCGAGCGTTGTTGGCTGAAGTGGATCTGATGGGCGCGGGTCTCGAACCGCCCGTGCTGCGCGACGTGTGGCTGGCTGCGCTGAGCGAGGCGGGCGTCGACAATCCAGAACTGCAGGTTGTCGTGCCGGACACGATCGATGGAGCGGCGCTCGACGCAGCGGTCGCATCGTTCACCGATGCGCAGGTCGGGATCGTCGAGGACCCCGCGTTGGTCACCGACGCGACGATCCCGTTGACGGAGGCATACCTCGCTGACTCGTGCCCGGACGGCGGAATCCTCTCCGGCAACGACGTCATCAGCAACTGACCGGTCAGTCTGTGCCAGGCACAGACTGACCGTCAGGCGAGCAGCGCGCCGTCGGGGTCGAGTTCGCAGCCGATGTCGACCCATTCGCCATCACACATGGCGGCCGCAATCGCCGGATCGGACGACATACCCCACGCCCGACGCCCGTCTGCGAGCAAGCACGACGCCTGAGCGGTTTCCGGTGTGCCATCGCGAGAGAACATCACCGAATAGGCCTCGATCGTCGCCTCGCCCGCAGCGTCAGCGGGAACGGCGAGTTCGCGCTTCGGCATCGCGTCGACGTCGTCCTGCGGTGAGCCGTGGCGGAACGCGGTCGCTGGGGGAGTGGTGCTGTAGACGCCGAACGCATGCTTGGTGGCGTAGCCGCCGTTGGCCCAGGTGAAGCCGAATTCGCCCGGCCGCACCCGCAGGTCCTCGACGATGGTGGCGATGGCGTGCATCACGTAGTTGTTCCACGGGCCACCACAGAAGGTGAGTCCTCCGGTCCGCGACCATTGACGGCCAGTGCCGGGTGTGATGTCGACCCCGAGGGACTGGGCTCCGAGTTGAACGGCCGAGGGGAAGCACGAGTACAGGTCGAGCACGGACACATCGTCGATGTCGATGCCCGCGAGATCCAAGGCCATCCTGCCGCCGAGTTCGACGGCCGGCGTGCGGGCAAAGGTGTCGCGATGTGAGACGAACGGGTGCTCATGAGAGTCGGTGCCGGCGTGCGGGAACACCCATTTGTCACGGTGGACGCCCATGCGCTCGGCAGCTTCGACGGTGCACATGATGATGGCGGCACCCATGTCGACATCGTTGTTCGAGTTCATCAGCTTCGGGTACGGGAAGCCGATCATCCGGTTCGACTCAGTCACTGTCGTGATTTCTTCAGCGGTCTTCGACTCTTGAATCCAAGCGTTCGGGTTGGCCGCGGCGACATCGCTCAGCCCGGCATAGAGCTCGCCCAGGAAGCGCTGATGCTCGTCGACGGTCCGCCCAGATTGAGCCCGGAGCGCGGTCTCGAACATCGGATAGATCTGGACCGGCATGTAGAGGCCGCGATCGCGCTCCTCCGGAAGGTTCATGTTGAGTTCCTTGCCGATGTAGCGGGGAAGGTCGTCATCGGCCGCCTTCGGCCAGTCGAGGGTGATGTCCTGCTTGCGCGCCCGCATGAATGTCTTGAAGGCCTCCGCCCCGGCGAGGATCGCGACCTCGACCTTGCCGTCGAGCATCTCGACAGCGGTCGCATTGACCAGTGACTGGGGGCTGTTACCTCCGGCCGTCGACTCGACGAGTTCGACGCCCGTCTGGTCGGTTCCGCCCAGCCCCAGCCGTTGTGCGAGAAATCGCGGGGCGTTACGGAAGCGCCACCCGATGATGTTGACGACGCGCACTGAGTCGGCAGTCGGAGGCCCGTCGAGCCCCGCGTCGTCGGCTGCGCCGAGCACAGCGCGCTCCATCAGCTCGATCGGGTTCAGTGCGTCGTCGAGGCCGGCCGCCCGGTGGTTGTGTTGGCCGACGCCGATGATGACGGGAGTGCGGGGGTCGAGAGTCACGTCGCGACTCTATGAATCGCGGCGCCCACGGCGCTAAACCGGACGTTTCGTCAAGTCGTGCGCGTCGCTCTGCGCCCGACTCCTACACTCGCTGCCGATGGCACGAATCGCAATCGGCTCGGATCACGCGGGCTACGACCTCAAGCAACATCTGATCAGTTTCATGGAAGCCGCCGGGCACACCGTCGACGATCAGGGGACTCACTCGACCGAATCGGTCGACTACCCCGAGATCTGCGCGGGTGTTGGACGCACCGTCCGCGACGGCGACGCCGACTTCGGCATCGTCCTCGGCGGCAGCGGGCAAGGCGAACAGCTCGCCGCCAACAAGGTGCGCGGTGTCCGAGCAGCTCTCTGCAACTGCCTCTACACGGCGCGCATGGCGCGCGAGCACAACGATGCCAACGTCTTGTCGATGGGGGCGCGCGTCGTCGGTACCGGCGTCGCCGAAGAGGTCGTGCAGATCTTCGTGACCCAGCCATTCGAAGGCGGCCGCCACCAACGCCGCGTCGACCAGATCATCGAACTCGAAGCCAACTTCTAACCAATCACACTTGGGGTCAGACCCCAAGTGTGATTGGTCTCTCTCACGAAGGAACTCTGATGCCTTTCCCGTCCGACACCGATCCCGACACCGTGGTGCAAGCGCTCCTCGCACGCGAAGTCGAGCGCCAGACCACCGGCCTGCAGCTGATCGCGAGCGAGAACTTCACCTCGCCCGCCGTGATGGCCGCCACCGGGTCGGTGCTCACGAACAAGTACTCCGAGGGGTATCCGGGCAAGCGCTACTACGGCGGCAATGCGATCGTCGATGACATCGAGCAGCTCGCCATCGATCGCGTGAAGGAGTTGTTCGGAGCAGAGCATGCCAACGTGCAGCCGCACTCGGGTGCCAACGCCAACATGTGCGTGTACCAAGCGCTCCTCGAGCCTGGCGACACGGTCCTCGGCCTCAGCCTCGATCACGGCGGCCACCTCACGCACGGCTCACCGGTCAACGCGTCGGGGCTCCTCTACAACTTCGTGGCCTACGGCACCGGCGCAGAAGACCGCATCGACATGGACAACGTGCGCGACCTCGCACTCGAACATCGTCCGAAGATGATCGTCGCAGGCACGACGTCGTACCCGCGTCGACTCGATCCCGAACCCTTCAAAGCGATTGCCGACGAGGTCGGCGCGCTGTTGATGTTCGACATCGCGCACCTTGCCGGCCTGGTCGCCGGCGGAGCGCACCCGAACCCGGTGCCGTTTGCCGACATCGTCACGTTCACCACGCACAAGACGCTGCGCGGGCCGCGTGGCGGCTGCATCCTTTCGAAGGCAGAGCACGCTAAGGCCATCGACAAGGCCGTGTTCCCGGGTTGGCAGGGCGGTCCGCTTGAACACGTCATCGCCGGGAAGGCCATCGCGTTCCGTGAGGCGGCCGACCCATCGTTCACGGACTACGCGGCCCAAGTCGTGAAGAACGCGTCCGCGCTTGCTGGTGCGTTGGCGAACGAGGGGTTCCGTCTCGTCTCGGGCGGCACCGACAACCATCTCATGGTGGTCGACCTCACACCGTTCGACGCTGAGCTCACGGGCAAGGTCGCTCAAGCGACGCTCGATGAAGCGGGCATCACGTTGAACAAGAACACGATCCCTGACGACCCGCGCAGCCCGTTCGTCACCAGTGGCGTTCGCATCGGTACGCCGTCGGTCACCACGCAGGGGATGACTGAAGCCGAGATGCCAGTGATCGCCGCGTTGATCGCCCGAGCGCTCCGCAACGTCGACGATGCTGCCGCCCTCGCCGAGGTGAAGGCCGACGTCGCTGCCCTCTGCGCCAAGTTCCCCGCCTACTGACGCTCCCGCACGCGTCATCACACCCCGACCGCGCCGATCTCCCTCCCGAAATTTGATGCGAGGGTGCCCTGTGCGGTCACTCTCGTGACGAATTTCGGGGGAGGGTCTGGCGCGGGCGGGGTCGCAAACAGCGGAGATGTGCGCGGACGGGCGCGTAGGATCGGGGCTCGTGCCAACGCTTGAGTCTTACCTCCTGGTGGGAGCAGCGGCGGCAGGGACGACGTTCGTCGTGACGCCGCTCGTCGGGATGCTGGCAAGACGGCTCGGGTGGGTGTACCTCCCGAACGACCGCACCGTGCACGAC
>JAJCXU010000475.1 GCA_029263275.1 Ilumatobacter sp. | reverse complement strand
TCGCCGAACTCGCGCTCGACCTGGGTCGATCCGAAGTCTTTGGTGAAGTAGCCGGTGACGTTCGCGAACAGATCGCCAGTCGGATAGTCGCGGACGAAGTCGAGGTTCTCGTTGACCGTGTCGGGCAGCGAGCGCGCGGTGATCACGCCGTCAGCGGTGATGATCTGGCCGCGAGGGCGGTTGAACTCGCGCAAGATCTGGCGGGTGTTGTCGAACTTCGCGTTGAGTTCTTCCTGCTGGCCGACCTGCCAGTAGTTGAGCGCCACGAACAGCACGACGTAACACATCATCAGGCCCAGGGCGAGCTGGCGAATCGACCTGTTCACGACACGACCTCGACGAAATCTGACGGCACTTCGCCGCGCTTGATCGCCTTGCGGATGCGACGGGACAGTCGCCAGGCCTGCCACCGCTCGCTGGTGGTGGGGTCGTCGGGGAGTTCGTTGAGTCGACGTGCCGCCGAGTCGCTCACCCGGATCAGCAGTGCGAGGAGGATGTAATTGGCGATCAGCGACGAGCCGCCGTAGCTGACGAACGGCAATGTGATGCCGGTGAGCGGAATCACCTTCAGCACGCCACCGATGATGATGAAGGCCTGGACGCCGACGATGGTGGTGAGGCCGGTGGCCAGGAGCTTCTCGAACGTCCGGTCGGTCCGCACGGCGGTGCGCAATCCGGCGCCGACGATGAGCACGAACGACATCAAGATGGCCGTCGCACCGATGAGGCCGAACTCCTCGCCGATCGAGGCGAAGATGAAGTCGTTCTGCGCCTCGGGGACTTGGTTCGGGTTGCCGCGCCCGAGGCCGGTGCCGACCAGTCCGCCGTCGGCGAGCCCGTAGAGGGACTGGATGATCTGGTAGCCCTTGTCGAGCGGGTCATCCCACGGGTTGATCCAGTTGCTGACGCGAGTCTGCACATGCGTGAAGTTCGACCAGGAGAAGTAGGCCGCGCCGGCGAACAGCACGGCGCCGATGCCGAGGAACGCGGCTCGTTCAGTTGCCACCCACATCATCACGACGAAGAGCGTGAAGAAGAGGAGCGATGAGCCGAGGTCGCGTTCGCCGACCATGACCACGACGGCAAAACCCCACGCGACGACGAGCGGCAAGATGTAGCGCGGTTCGGGAAGGTGGAATGGGCCGATCTTCCACGTCATCGCGGCGATCAACTCGCGACGTTCGGCCAGGTACGCAGCGAAGAAGATGGCGAGCGCGATCTTGGCGAACTCGCCCGGCTGGAAGTTGACCGGCCCGATGCTGACCCAGATGCGCGCGCCGTTGAACGTCTGGCCGACGCCGGGCACCATCGGCAGCAGGAGGAGGAAGGCGCCGCCGAGGAAGAAGAGCCACTTGCGGTTCGCGAGGTCGTTCGTGCGCTGGACGACGAGCAGGGTTCCGGCGAACACCGCGATGCCGATAAGGCTCCACGTTGCCTGCAAGCCGGCGAGCCGATCGTCGAGGCGCGTGATCATCACGAAGCCGATGCCGTGCAGGAGCGCAGCGAGCGGCAGGATCGTGCCGTCGGCGCCGCGGGCGACGAGGCGGACGACGATGTGCGCACACAGCAACAGGGCGAGCAGGATGCCGACGAAGACGCCGATGCCGGGCGGGATCTCGGCGTTCGTGCCGAGTGCGGCAACGGTGTAGGCGGCCCCGGTGATCAGGCCGACCATGATGATGAGGGTCAGCTCGGTGTTGCGTCGTCGCCGGGCAATGGGCGAGCGCGGGCTGGTCTGATCCGCGAATGCGGGGCCGATGTCGGTAGTCGCAACAGGAGTCGACATGGCGGGTCAGGGCACCGTGGTGGTGATCGCCGGGGTCGTTGTGGTCGGAACGGTGGAGGTGGTGGCCGGGACGGTCGAGGTCGGTGCCACGATCACTTCGGTCGTGGTGGTCGCCGGCGGAATCGTCGTCGTCGGAATGGTCGACAGCTCGCGGATGTACTCAGCGGCGTCGGTGCGAGTCTCGAACCGCGGGCGATCTTCGATGAGCGACACGCTGTCGTCGTCGAGGATGTCACGCGACGGACCGGTGTTCTCCTCGGTCGGAGCGAACCACAGCACCCCGTCCGTGCGGCCCTTGTAAATGGTCACGACATCATCATCGTTGAACTCGAGGTAGTAACCACGTCGCGCCCACGCTGCGAACGCCGCGAAGCTGGCGACGAACACCGCGGCGAGAGCGAGCAGAGCGAGGAATCGCTTCGGGCCACGATCAGACCGTTTGAGTTTGGTCGCGGTGCCTGGTTCCGGTGGAGGGAGGGGTCGACCTTCGGCATCGACCTGCGGGCTGCCCACTGGCGTGGCGTCGATGTCGTTGGCCCAGACCGGCACGACATCGAGCTCCTGCGTGGGGTCTGGTGGCTCGTCGCCTTCGAGCACGTCGACGATGATGACGGTGATGTTGTCGCGGCCACCGGCTTCGTTTGCCTGATCGACCAGCCGTTCGGCGGCCTCCTGCGGATCGCTCAACGTGGCGAGCGTGTCCTTGATGACGTCGTCGTCGACTTCGTCGACCAGGCCGTCGCTGCACAGCAGGAAACGATCACCGCGGATCAACGGCAGCGTCCACCAGTCGACCTTGACGTCGGGGTCGATGCCCAGTGCACGGGTGACGATGTTGCGCCGCGGGTGGTTGCGGGCCTCGGCTTCGGAGATGTGTCCGGACGCCACCAACTCCTGCACGTGGCTGTGGTCGATGGTGACGCGGCGCATCCGATCGTGACGGAGCAGGTAGGTGCGCGAGTCGCCGACGTTGGTGAGCACGAGCGCCTCGGACGGCTCGGCTGGGACCACCGGGGTGACTTCGCCGGGGTCGTCGTTGATATCGAGGTTCGGCGCGCCGCGGCCTGCGAGCTTGTCGCCGATGACCGCGATGGCGGTGACGGTCGTGCCCATGCCAGCTTGGCCGGGGTTCGCAATAGCGGCGCGGAAGATGTCGCCGTTTGCATTGGTGATCGAGTTGACGACGGCCAATGCCTCGGGCAATTCCTTGGTGTCGAGGTCGGCGCGAACTCGTTCGACGACGATCTGGCTCGCCACCTCGCCGGCGTTGTGGCCTCCCATCCCGTCGGCAACGACGTAGACGCCGTCGATCGCCAGGAGGTTGTCTTCGTTTTGGGGTCGTAGTTGACCCGGGTGGGTCGCCGACCCCCAGTTGAGTTGCGCCATGTTCTATTGGGCCTCGATCACAGTCGTGCCGACCTGGATGCGATCACCCGGGTGCAGCAGTTTGGCGCCGACGATCTTGGTCCCGTTGTGGAACGTGCCGTTGGTCGATCCGAGATCCTCGATCATCGGCTGGCCTTCGTAGTCGTACATCCGCAGGTGCAGCTGCGAGATGAATGTGTCGTCGTCGATCGAGATGGTGCACGACGGGTCGCGCCCGAGGGTGATCTCGCCTTGCATCGGAACCGTGGTGCCGCGACGCGCCCGAGGTTCGAGGATGACGAGGCGGCCGACGCGGCCGGATCGGCCCTTCTGCGCGCTCCGTCGCTGGGGCGCTTGCTGCTGGGGTCGGGGCGCTGCGGCGGGTGTGCCCGCACGCTGTTGGGCAGGCCCGGCCGGCGCGGTGCGCTGCTTCGGCGTGCGGACCTCGCTCCACACGGCCCAGAGCACGCGGGCGAAGAAGAGATAGAGCAGCCCGAGGAGGGCGAACTTCAAGATGTTGAGGACTTGGTCGGTCATGGCTGGCTGGCGCGGGCCAGGGTTACGACGCCTCGAAGCGAACGTGGGTGGAACCGAAGCTGATGATGTCGCCGTCGTTGAGGCGCTGCTCGCCGACGATGCGCACGCCGTTGACCATCGTGCCGTTGGTGGAGCCGAGGTCGACGGCGACGTAGGCGGCGCTGCCGGTGCGAATCTCGGCGTGGTTGCGGCTGACGTTGGTGTCGTTGATCGAGATCGTCGACTCGGGCAGGCGGCCGACCGTGGTGACGTGCTCGCCGAGTGCGACTCGCTCGCCGGACGGCAGGACCAGTGACCCGGCGCCGAGGCCACCGGCGGCTTGCTTGAGCTGCGAACTGATGCCGAAGCGGCCGGGCCTGAGGTTGTTGTCGACCGTGAGCCGGACGAGGACCGGGCCCATGAAGTGGTAGCTCTCTTCGCGGGCGTACTCGCGAGCGGCCTCGCCGAGTTCGGTGGTGAGGGCGTCTTCGATGTCGCTGAAACCGGCGTGATCGCTGGCGCTCAGCAGCACGGTGAAGTCGTTGGGGACGATGCGTCGGCCCTTGACATCGACCGAGCGATTGTCGTCCATTTCACGAACGAGACGACGCCCGAGCTCGATGGGACGGATGGAGCCGCGGCGACGACGAGAGAACACACCCTCGACCATACGCTCCAAGCGCCTCTCCATTGACTGCAATCCCATGAGGCGAGCCAGGATACTTCCTGAGCACCCCCCACAACCGGCACTTACGACGACCCGCTCCGGTGAGAGGTGAGACCACCTGTCCACCCCAGATGTCACCGCAGAGCGCCCGGCCCCCGTTCTGGTGAGAGGTGAGACCACCCGTGCGCCCCAGATGTCACTGGAGAGCGCCGGATCACTGCACCTGGCGACGCGAGTGGGGATCGCGGGCGCGCAGCGTTATCGTTCTTGCTCCACTTGCGCGAGTGGCGGAATGGCAGACGCGCCAGCTTCAGGTGCTGGTGTCCGAAAGGGCGTGGGGGTTCAAGTCCCCCCTCGCGCACGATGAGAACCCGAGCTTTGGCTCGGGTTCTTTCGCGTTACGGGGCCAGGTCAGGACAGGTCCAGGACCGCGTTCACGTGGAGTTCGACCTCTGCTGCCGACGGCGCGCCAGCAGCGAATTCGCTGACGAATGAGACGCCGAGTCCGGCCGTCATCAGCCAGTCGGTCGCCGTGCCCGGCCGTGGCGAGAACAGCGACGTGCGGCCGACGGCTGCGGCGTAGTCGAGGCACGTCTGGCCGACACGCGCCTCGTTGCAGTCGATACGGTTCCACGGCGAGTGATACCAGACCGTCACGGCCGGATCGACGAACGCGAAGAACTCCATCATCACCTGCACCTCGCGTTCCGATGCGGGCGCCACGCCGGAGTAGTGGCGACCCGAGCTGTGGTGAGTGCCGGTCTCCCAACTCGCTGGCCAGTTGCGATTCAGATCGACTCCCCGAGCGTTTTGATGGCTGCCCACCACCTCGCCGTCGGGATTCATCGTCGGCACGATCCACAGATCGATGTCGACGGGCAGCGCGGCCGTCATCAAACGATCGGTGACCAACCGTCCGTGCAGCTCGTTGCCGTGGATTACGCCAACAGCGACGATCGTGCGGCTCGCATTAAGCGAACCGCGCCGGTGCACGGCGTTGATCGGCCGGCCCTCGGTCGAGGTGCCGATCTGCAACACGACCGGCCCGGGAAACGCCGGATGGCTGAGCTGCTCCATCTCGCCACGCTCGGGCGGAACGTTGCCGCCCGCTGCGCCGATCTCGAACGAGGCGACCGGCGCTGCTGCGAACACGACGCCGGCGGAGCCCGAGATCAGCAGCCCGATGGAGAGAGCAATCGATCGAACTCCCCATCGTCGACGCAGCACCATCCGCAAGCAATGGTAGGTCCGCTGCGCAGCGCGGATGGCCAGCGGCACCGACGCGGTGTCGCGAGGGAGAGTCAGTAGCCCTGTTGGCGCTGGCGTTGCGAACCCATCGCAGCCAGAATCGCCGCGGCGACCAGCATCACGATCGTGAGGGCCATCCCGACCGTCGTGACGGCGTGCGGTGCCGAATCGCCAGCACCGAAGTTGCCAGCAGCAATGCCGAGCGGGAACGTTCCCATGTCGGCGAGTGAGCTGAGCCACATCCAGAATGCCACGCTCACGCCGCCCGCGGCGAGGCCCAATCCGTACGCCCTGACGATGAGGAGGCCGAACACGATGGTGAAGCCGATCAACGCAAGCTGCACCAAACGGCCGCCGAAGTACGCGGTCGGCAAGTCGAGCACCGTGGTGGCCGACTTGAAGTTGTTGCTGAACGTGGCGTTGCCTTCGGGCAGCAGCGGCCCGGCGACCAGGATCACGCCAGCGACTGCACCGAGTGCGGCGATCCAAGGGTTGAGCGCGGGCCGCCCGTCGGCGCCGAACGATCGAAGCGATGACACGAACACGAGGATTCCGGCGACGGCCACCACGACGACGAGCCAGAACCCGAGGTCGCGAGTGATCTTCAACGTGAACGCGATGTCGGTGGTCTGCCGAGTGATCGACTCCGCGCTCGCGATCCGCAGTTCGGCGAGCCCGATCACCATCGCTGACCACCCCGCCAGTGCAAGGCCAGCCCCACCGGCGAGCCCGGCGCCCCAGCGAAATCCGAAGCAGGCCAGCAATCCGCCCAAGGCCATCACCGTCGCCCCGAAGAAGCCAGCAACTGCCAGGTTTGTTCCGAGGGTGTCGAGCGTGCGAATGCCCGTGGCGATGCCATCGACCGGCGCCGACGTGCGGATGTCGATGATGTCGGCGACCGCTGCCATCAACGTGGCAATGGCACCGAAGAAGGCAAGCACGAAGACCAGCTTGAGCTTGAACGGATCGCGGCCTCGCGGGTACTCGTGAATGTCGCCTGACCCGTCGAACACCGCCGGGAATTCGTCGGTGTTTCCGCCAGGGATGACGTCCATCGTCGTGGTGTTCGGTCCGGACTGAACAGGAATCTGCGTGGTCGCCGAGAAGTCGACACCGGCCGGGGCTTCCACGACGGGAGGCGGCGCCGCTCCGGTGGTGATCGTTGGATTGTCGCCCGTGGGCGTGGCCCAGTCGGGGTCAGGGATCGGCGCGCGAGGCGTGATCTCCCGCGTCGGCAGATCGGCAACGTCGGGCACCTGCTCGTCGCCGCCACCGGGGACCGGCGAAACGAGTGTCTTGTCATCCTGGGCCGATCCGAATTCAGCCGGGGGCTCGGGCGACGGCGTGATGATCAGTGCCTCAGTCGCATCGGTGACCCCCGACAGGGAACGACCACAGTCCTGGCAGAATTTCTGTCCGTCCTCAACTTCGTGGCCACACGATGGGCAGTACATGCTCGCGACTGTAGAAGATCCGGACCGCTCTCGGTGCTGGTTTGTGCGCCGTCTTGCCCAATCGCTCCTGCTCAGGGTCCTCGTGGGGCATCAATTGGCAGAGCGGATTGCCAAATCGTCGGCTAATCGTGAGCAAGAATTCACGTAGACGGGTCAGGACGTATAAGAATGGTCACATGACTGGCAGATTCGCGCCATCTCCGACCGGAGAACTCCACCTGGGAAACCTGCGCACGGCGATGGTTGCCTGGCTCTCGGCACGCTCAGAGGGCAGGCCCTTCCTGATTCGAATGGAAGACCTCGACACTGTCCAGGCCTCTCCGGAGCATGAAGCTGCCCAACTCCACGATCTCTCGTCGATCGGTCTCGATTGGGACGGCGAGGTCATCCGCCAAAGTGAACGATTCCACTTGTACGACGAAGCCCTCGATCGACTCGCCGCCGCGGGCTCGGTGTACGAGTGCTTCTGCAGTCGACGCGACATACGTCTCCAGATCGACGCAGCGGCCAGCGCGCCGCACGGTCCGCCCGGGTCATATCCGGGCACTTGTCGCGCGCTGTCTGAAGCCGAGCGAGCCGACCGTCGCGCCGCCGGTCGCGCTCCAGCACTGAGACTCCGCACGTTGGGGGGAACGTACGCGTTCGTCGATCGGCTCGTCGGTACCTCGTCGGGGGCCGTCGACGACGTCGTGCTCCGGCGCAACGATGGCGTCCCCGCCTACAACCTCGCCGTGGTTGTCGACGACGGACTGCAATGGGTGACCGACGTGGTGCGCGGCGACGACCTCCTCTCGTCCACTCCCCGCCAGGTGATGTTGCAGCGCCTCCTCGGCCTCGACACGCCGAGCTACCTGCACGTTCCTCTGGTCAACGGCCACGACGGTGAGCGTCTGGCCAAGAGCCATGGGGCAACGACGCTGCGCGAACTGCGCGAAGCCGGAACGTCGACAGACGATGTTGTTGCGTGGATCGCCCGGTCGCTCGACCTCGCGGGGCCAATGGAGACACCGACGATCGACGTCCTCGTCGATCGGTTCGATCCCACCGCATTGCCACGCCACGTGGTCGAAGCGCCCGACTTCACCCTCGTCGGCTGAATCCATCGCGCCTGGTCAGCGACAACCGTCGTCCACGGCGATTTCACGACAATATTGTGAAAACTGGCTGAAAGTAGCCAAAATGACGGACGCTGGCCAAACAGCTCAAGTATCATCACGCTCCGTGGCCCCTGCTGAACGACGAACAGCGCGCATTGGATGCGGCTTGGTCTTCGGTTTGGTCGCGCTCGTCGGCTGTTCAACCGCATTGACCAGCGGGAACGGGTCCGACGCGGCCGTCGCCCCCGAGACCACCGACGCGGCCACCACCACGGTCGCGCCGACCACCACGGTGGCCCCCACCACGACCGACGCGCCAACCACCACGGTCGCGCCAACCACCACCGAAGCCACCACCACCACGACGACCCTCCCGGTCAATATCGTCCCAGTGCCGGTCATGGATCCGCCGCTTGCCGCCATCGGCACCAGTGACGGCGCCGAAGCAGTACGCCTGCAAAACCGGCTGATCGAACTCGGATTCTGGGTCCAGTCCGCCGACGGCGACTACGGCCTCACTACACGCCAAGCCGTCATGGCCTTCGAGAAGTACATGGGCTTCGACAGCCCTGACGGCAAGGTCGACGAGCAGACCGCGGCGGCGCTCAGCAACATGGACCTCCGTCCCGTCGCTCGTGCCAACTCGGGCACCCTCGTCGAGATCGACAAGGGCAAGCAAGTCCTGTTCTTCGTCATCGACGGCAAGACCGAATGGGTGCTCAACGTCTCCACTGGCAATGGTCAGGCCTACACCGAGGCCGACCAGAACACACCTGGCGAGACGATCAGCGGTGTGTCGCTGACTCCGAGTGGCCTGCACGACGTGAACCGCGAGCGGCCCGAAGGCTGGTGGGAAGGCGACCTCGGCGAGATCTACCGACCGAAGTATTTCGTCGGTGGCGTCGCTGTGCACGGCTCGAACTCGATCCCGAACTACCCGGCCTCACACGGCTGCGTGCGGGTGAGCGTGCCGGCCATGGACTGGATCTGGGACGCTGGCATCAT
>JAJCXU010000474.1 GCA_029263275.1 Ilumatobacter sp. | reverse complement strand
CAATGTCAACTATCTAGTGTGGGAGCCCTGTCGTGAAGAAGGGTCGTCATCGCCGATTCGAAGAGGCGAGAAAACTGAAGCAGTCCGGACCTGGAGCGTTCGATCTCGGCCTGGGTGGCCGCGACGATGCGTCCTCGGACGACAACGAGTCATCTGGCGATGATGAGTACGCCGAACTGGCCGCCAAGTATGGCGTTGAGTTCGATGATGACGACGCCGACGCCGACGAGTGATCCGGCGCTGATCAGCGCTTGACAACCGGGTGTGCCAGCGGCACCCACTCGGTTCGTTCCAACAATTCGACCATTTGGTCATAGATCGACGCGCCGACGAGTTCGACGATCTCGTCACGTCCTGACCGGTAGAGCGGTTCGCTTCCGACGAATGCATCGGGTTCTTCGGTGCACCACCACCCGAAATCGTCGCCGCCCGAACCCCAGTCGCGGCGCTTCCACTCGCGCAGTCGTGACGTGACGTGGCCTGACTCGTCGGTGGAGTGTTCGAGCCGAAGCGGGACTTGCCAGCACACCTGCGGCTTCCAGTCCATCATCCGTTCGCCGTGGTCATCGGCGGCGATGTGCAGCGCACAACCTGCACCGCCTTCGAATCCAGGCCGGTTGAGGAAGATGCAGGCCTTGGTGCCCTCGTGGGAGACCAACCGCGTCATCGTGGTCGGATTGCCTTCGTCGTCGGGGTCACCGTCGCGGAGGTAGCCCTTCTTCAGCGCCTTGCCATGGAACTGCATGTGTTTGGGTTCGATCCGAGGGAAGTACGACTTCACGTTGTCGACATCGGCTTCATCGACGAAGTGAGCGCCGTAAGAGCAGCAGCCCTGCATCAATTCGGGCGCGGGCTGGTCGAGAATGCCCTTGCAGCCACACCCGAAGATGCACATGTAGTTCGACCGGAGATAGGTGGCGTCAAACACCCAGGTTCGATGCTCGTCCGGATCGTCGAAGCTGATCCACTCGTGCACGTCGATGGGCTGGCTCACGGCGGTGCAAGCTACCGCGCTCGGCGAGCCCTGCGACAGTAGGATCGGCGACGATATGACCAGCACTCCCACCACCAGCAGCTCAGGCCACATGACGGCCGATCAGTTGCGCGACTCCTTCACGGGGTATTTCGCGGCGAAGGACCACACGGTGGTGCAGTCGGCGAGCTTGATTCCGCACGACCCGACGGTGCTGTTCAACGTTGCCGGCATGGTGCCGTTCAAGGACTACTTCGTCGGCAACGAGCAGCCGCCGTTCAAGCGGGCCACGGCCTCACAGAAGTGCGCCCGCGCTGGCGGCAAGCACAATGACCTCGACGACGTCGGTCGCACCAAGCGACATCTCGTGTTCTTCGAGATGATGGGCAACTTCAGCTTCGGCGACTACTTCAAGGAGTCCGCGATTCCGTGGAGCTGGGATCTGGTCACCGGGTCAGTCGAGCAGGGCGGTTGGGGATTCGACGGCGATCAGTTGTGGATCACCGTCCACGAGTCCGACGACGAGGCTGAGCAGATCTGGCACGAGCAGGTCGGCGTTCCGATGGACCGCATCCAACGACTGGGCGACAAGGACAACTACTGGCAGATGGGCGACGTCGGCCCGTGCGGACCCTGCAGTGAGATCCACATCGACCGTGGCCCGGCCTTCGGTCCGGACGGCGGACCACTGGGCGACCCAGCCGGCGACCGGTTCATGGAGTTCTGGAACCTGGTGTTCATGCAGTTCAACCAGGCTCCCGACGGCACGCGGACGCCGTTGCCGTCGCCGTCGATCGACACGGGTGCTGGCCTCGAGCGCATCCTGGCGCTCAAACAGGGTGTCGACTCAGTCTGGGAAACCGATCTGATGCAGCCGCTGATCGACGAGGCACAGTCGATCACCGGGCACAAGTACATCGTTGGCGACTACGACGATCGGGCGAGCTTCGCGATGCGCGTTCTTGCCGAGCACGCTCGTTCCAGCACGATGCTGGTAAACGACGGCGTGTTCCCCTCGAACGAGGCCCGCGGCTACGTGCTCCGCCGGATCATTCGTCGTGCCGTGCGCTTCGCCTACCTGCTCGGTACCGACAAGCTCGTGATGCCCCGCCTCGTCGACGTTGCCGGTCAGGTGATGGGTGGCGCCTATCCCGACGTGGCCAAGAACATGGGCTTCATCACCGACGTCATCGGCAAGGAAGAAGAGCGTTTCCGTCACACCTTGAAGAACGGCCTGGCCATTCTCGATGGCGAGCTGAACGACGACACTGAGAAGCTGTCGGGTTCAACTGCGTTCTTGCTCCACGACACCTACGGTTTCCCGCTCGAACTGACTCAGGAGATTGCCAGCGAACGCAGCATCGAGGTCGACCTCGACGGGTTCAACGCCGATATGACGGCACAGCGCGATCGTGCCAAGGCTGCCCAGAAGGGCGGCGCGGATGCCGGCGCGATCGAGGAATTCCGCGATGTGCTCGATCAGTTCGGTGTCAGTGAGTTCGTCGGCTACACCGACGACTTCGCCGACTGCCGGGTACTCGCCATTCTCGACGGGCCTGACGATGCCGACGGCAACCCCACGGTCGACATCTTCGTTGACCGCACGCCGTTCTATGCCGAGTCGGGTGGTCAGATCGGCGACACCGGCACGATCACCACCGACACGGGCACCGCCACGGTGCTCGACACGACCTTCGCGTTGCCCAACCTGCGGCGGCACAACGCTCGCATCACCGACGGCACGGTCACCGCTGGCCAGACCGGCACGGCATCCATCGACGTGCTGCGACGAGACGCGATTCGTCGCAACCACACCGCGACGCACTTGCTGCACTACGCGCTGCGTCATGTGCTCGGCGAGCACGTCAAGCAGGCTGGCTCGATGGTCGGCCCCGACCGGCTGCGGTTCGACTTCTCGCACTACGACGCGGTGACACCCGAGCAAATCAAGCAGATCGAAGACATCGCCAACCACGAGACGCTGGGCAACATGCCGACGAGGATCTTTGAGACGACCAAGGACGAGGCCGAAGCATTGGGCGCCATTGCGTTCTTCGGTGACAAGTACGGCGACATCGTGCGTGTACTCGAAGCCGGATCCACGATCGAACTGTGCGGCGGAACTCATGTTCGCGCCACCGGTGACATCGGGACGATCAAGGTC
>JAJCXU010000473.1 GCA_029263275.1 Ilumatobacter sp. | reverse complement strand
AGCCGGTCGCGCAGCTGCACGCTCGATTGACCTCGCTGCACTCCCTGACCGAATCGTTCGACTCGCCGTGGCTCATCTCACCGGTCCGCGTGGCGCTGTCAGATCTTGGTCTCGAACTCGAAGGCCGGTTCCCCGATCTTGAACGGGCCGTTGATGTGATCCAGGTGACGCCGGATCTGCTTGGAGCGGAGGGACCACGCCGATATCTCTTGTTGTTCGCAACTCCAGCCGAAGCGCGCGCCGGTGGCGGATTCATCGGCAACTATGCGGAGGTGATCGTCGACGACGGTCAGATCTCGGTCGGCGACTTCCGACGACGGTCTGACCTTGAGGCCGCGCTCCAAGCGCGACCAGGAACGTGCGCCGAGTGTCCGGTCGGACTCGTTGAGCAATATGGACGCTTTGGCTTCCTGACTGCGGCCGGCGACGTCGACCCAAGAGTCTGGTCGAACCTCACGATGTCGGCGCACTATCCCGATGTCGCGGAGACCGCCGCCGTGCTCTACCCCCAGAGTGGCGGTCAGCCGGTAGATGGTGTTGTCGTGCTCGATCCATTCGTCGTCCAGGCACTCATGCAATTCACCGGGCCCGTCGAACTCCCACAGCTCGGTGTGGTCGTCGCTCCCGACGACGCGGTCGACTTCATCGTCCGAGACCAGTATCTGCTTGCCGGCGATGACTCCCAGGACGAGCGCATCGATGGCCTTGCAGAGCTGGGCGCCCAAGTGATTGACGAGCTCCTTTCTGGTGAGTTGCCGCCGGCCGACGAGCTTGCGGAGACGCTCGCTCCGTTTGCTGGTCAACGGCGACTCATGGCGTGGTTTGCCGATGATGCTGAGCAGGCGCTGTTGGCGACCACCGAATTTGCCGGAGCGCTTCCGGAACCGGGCGGCGCCGCCTTTGCCGTGACCATGAACAACGCGGCGGCGAACAAGATCGATGTGTTCGCCGAATCGTCGGTCGAGCAGGAGGTCGTCGAAATCGACGGGTCACTGCAGATGATTGTCAGCGTCACCATCGCGAATCGGGCGCCGGCAACGGGTCTGCCGCACTATGTGATCGGCAATGAGATCGGTCTGGATCCGGGCTTCAGCCGGACCTTGATCACCTTCTACGGACCGGACGGGTTGGTCGAGGCCACGCTCGACGGTGCGGCAATCGCCTTGGAACGCGGCGGCGAGGCCGGATGGACCACCCGCCGTCACTTCGTCGACATCGCGCCAGGAGACTCCGTGTCGTATCGACTGGTGTACGCCGTGGATCCTTCGGCTGAGGGTGATCGAATTACTGCTGAGGTCGCATGGCGACAGCCGACCGCGTCGCCGTCATGACGTGCCGGAACCGGGTCTCGCGATCGCGACCTCAAGTCAGGGCAGGTGGCTGCCGATGAACACCTGATGAAGCGTCTCTCTGCCATCCTCCTCGTGTGCGGCTCTGCCTTGCTCGCGACCAGCGCGGTCGGACATGCACAAAGTGACGCCTACCCGCCGCGCTCGCTGTCGGTCACCCAGGATGTCGACCAAGCTGCGCCCGGCGAGACCTTCTCCGTGACGCTCACCGGTTGTCTCGATGGCGAGGTGGCGGACTTCGTGTTCGCCGGCGAGCGCCAGTCTCTCGACTGTGATCTGGGCGCTGGCCCCCAGGCGCTGGCGCGCACTGAAGCACCACTCGGTGGAGCCACCGCACATCTGATCGCACCAGCGACGACCGGCCGATTCGTCGGCACGATTGAACTGAGCACCGGCCAGTCGGTCGGCAACTTCGAAATCTCGGTCGTCGAGCCCGTCGTCGAGGCCATCCCGGTGAACGTCCAGACACCGAACGCTCCTGCGTCGACCCCGACGCCGGATTCCGGGAAGTCCCCCGCATCGATGATCCTGTTTGCGGGCTTCGCGTTGATTGCAGCGATTGCTGTCTTCATCCTCCGCCCGCAGTTCGCCTGACTGACCGCCTGAGGTGGTGCATGGCACCGTCGATGGCGCGTTGCGCGATCGATGCGCCGCTCATAACCTTGCACGGTCCTCTCATCGGGTGTCACCAGGCATTCGGTGTATGGCGGTTGGCCACATCCGTGGTACCGACCAACTCACCACATGCTGCGTTCTGCAACATGAACCAGCCAGTCCAGACGAACGAGGTTTCATTCGTGCCAACAATTCAACAGCTCGTCCGTCAGGGCCGCAGCTCCAAGGTCACCAAGTCGAAGACGCCGGCGCTCAAGGGCTCCCCGCAGCGTCGCGGCGTGTGCACCCGCGTGTACACCACCACCCCGAAGAAGCCGAACTCGGCACTTCGCAAGGTCGCCCGTGTCCGCCTCAACTCCGGTATCGAGGTCACGGCCTACATCCCCGGTGAAGGCCACAACCTGCAAGAGCACTCCATCGTGCTCGTCCGTGGCGGTCGTGTTCGCGATCTCCCCGGTGTCCGTTACAAGATCATCCGCGGCGCACTCGATGCCGTCGGCGTCAAGAACCGCAAGCAGGCTCGCTCCCGCTACGGCGCCAAGAAAGAGAAGTGAGCTGAGTCATGCCTCGTAAAGGTCCAGCACCCCGCCGCGAACTCGTCGCGGATCCCATCTACAAGAGCCAGGTTGTCACGCAGCTGATCAACAAGGTCATGTTGCACGGCAAGCGCACCATCGCCGAGAAGATCGTCTATGACGCGATGGAGATCGTCCAGAGCCGCCTCGAAGGCGACGAACTGGCCATCGACACCGTCAAGCGGGCCATCGACAACCTCAAGCCGCCGCTCGAAGTGCGTAGCCGCCGCGTCGGTGGTGCCACGTACCAGGTGCCGGTCGAGGTTCGTCCTCGCCGTTCCACCACGCTGGCCATCCGCTGGCTCGTCGACTACTCACGTGCACGCCGCGAGAAGACGATGTCTGAGTGCCTCGCCAACGAACTGATGGACGCGTCCACCGGTCTCGGCGCAGCGATGAAGCGTCGCGACGACATCCAGAAGATGGCCGAGTCGAACAAGGCGTTCGCTCACTATCGCTGGTGATCTGAACACGAACTGATCGAAGCCCCGGACCTCGGTCCGGGGCTTCTGTCGTTTTCGCCCCGGTTTCGCCCCGCACTCACCAAAATCCTGCGCTGGCGTCCCGCTGAGCGGGACCCAGCCGCAGGATTTGCGACGATCTTGCGCGATTTCCGGTTTCACGTCAGGAGTGCCCCCTGTCGAAGTGATGCTGTCGACACGAGTGCTTCGCCGCGCGGCCAACCAGGGAGGCACGTTGTCGAGAGTGCAACTGCGTGACGAGTTCGGCTGGTCGTCGTCCAAGCTGCACCGGGTGCGCCGGAGCGGTCTGTTCGTCGACATGGCGCCGGGTGTCTACCGGATCGTCTCCCACAACGACGGCTTCTCCGCGCGATGTTGGGCTGCCCACCACTTCGGCAACGGAGTCGGGTTCCTCAGCGGGCAGAGTGCTGCTCGGCGGTACGGGCTGCGCAAGATGAGGACGCCGCGAATCGAGTACACCGTGCCGCCGTCCTTTCGTCGGATGGCTCCTGACTGGATGAAGTTGAGGGTGACCGACTGGTATCACGAAGCCGAGGACCGGCACGACCGTCGCGGTGTCTGGATGGCTGCGCCGAACCGGATGATGTTCAGCCTCGGCGCAACGTTCAACCAATTTCGGTTCGATCGCGCAGCTGACGACGCGTGGAATCTCGGGCTCATCGACCCCGGTGAACTTCGTGCCTACCTCGAGCGGCATCGGTGCAAGGGCAAGACCGGCGTTCTCCGCATCGAGACCTGGCTCGATCGTGCCGATGCCCAGCGAGCGCCATCGCACAGCTATCTGGAACGTGATCTCATCCACGCCGTGGAGTCCCTGGGTCTTCCGCCACTGCAGCGGCAGTACCCATTGGTGCTCTCGAACGGCGAGACCATTCGCCTCGATGCGGCGTGGCCTCACCTGCGGTTTGCACTGGAGCCCGGCGCGTCGTGGTGGCACCAGCCTGGCGCTGACCACGCTCGTGACCAGGGCTGCCTTGAACTCGGCTGGATGGTGATGCGGATCGACGAACACATGCTGGTCGATCCCATGCAGTGCGCTCGGAGCGTCGCGAGTGCGTATCGAGTTCGACTTCGCTCCGTGAAGTTCTCCACCTGACCAAATCTTGCGCCTGGCGCCCGACCAGCGGGAAGCCAGCGCAAGATTTTGGAGAAGGGGGAGTGGGTGGGAGGGGAACGGCGAGGGGAAGGGCTCTGCGGCGTGGGGTTCACGAGTGCACTATCTTTCCGAGGGGGGACACGACGAGAAGGGGAACTCGATGAATGTGCAATCCATCCTGGCCGCCAAGGGCAATGCTGTTGCCACGATCACGGCCGCTTCGACGCTGAGCGACGCAGTCGCCTCCTTGCGCGAAAACGGCGTCGGTGCACTGGTGGTCAGTGCCGATGGCAGCAGCCTCGACGGCATCCTGTCCGAGCGTGATGTCGTTCGGTCGATCGCGACGCACGGCGACAACACGATGCACCTCAGCGTCGGTTCGGCCATGTCGGGCAACGTCATCACCTGTGAGCCTGCTGACACCATCGACGAGCTGATGGGCCTGATGACCGAGCGACGGATTCGCCACCTCCCTGTCCTCGACGTCGAGGGGTCGATCGCTGGGATCATCAGCATCGGCGACGTGGTGAAGTACCGCCTCGTCGAACTCGAACACGAGAACAGCCAGCTCCACGACTACATCGACGGGCGGGCCTGAGCCCTCGATCTCACCGTTTGGCGCGTCAGCCAGCCGTGAGCAGCAGGTAGCCGTCCTCGATGGTCGGCTCGACCACCTCCGCACCTTGCGGCGGAGTGCCGAGGCACCGATGGCGACCATCGGCCTGCCGCCACGACGCACGAGCACCGGGCGGTGGAAGGTCGGCTGCGACCCACGCCCGCCCCGCAGCGACAGCTGCCAGAGCCTGTGGCGAGCCGGTGAAGGTGATGTAACCGCCGTGCAGGACCATCACGGTGTCGCCGAGTGCGGCTTCGTCGGTGAGGTGTGTCGACACAATGATGGTTGCCGTTGATCGACGATCGGCGATGAGCGCGCGGAATCGTTGTCGTTCGTCAGGGTCGAGGCCCGCCGACGGTTCGTCGAGCACGAGCAGGCTGGGAGCCCCGAGCAACGCATG
>JAJCXU010000472.1 GCA_029263275.1 Ilumatobacter sp. | reverse complement strand
GCTGATCCCGACGACGCACTCGGTCGCGGCTACGGCGACCCTACGCCGATCGCCTTCGACCTCGAGTGGTACGCCACCGGCTCGGCAGTGGCCCTCGAGGTCTCGCCTGACATGAGCGTTGGGTACGAGCAGCCGGGCGTTGTGCACGGTGCGATCGAGATCCTGGGCGAACCATCGGTGGAACTCATCGAAGTGAAGGCCCAACGGTGGCATCGTTGGACATCTGGCCCAGTGCCCGGTTCGTCTCCGGCCGGATTCGGGCCGCTACCGCTGCCGGACGCGGTGGCGCACACCGGAGTGCGTGCGCCGTTCCGCTTTCCTGATGGCAGCTGCAGCGACCTCGTGCTCACTCCGACGGGCTGGCGTCAGCGAGTGCTTCGACCGTCTCGTCAGCAGCCTCGTTGACCGCCGGTTCAGCAGCTGGCTCGGGCCAGGCGGTGCTCGCAGCCGTGGTGGGCCCGAGGGGCTCGTGGCGGTTGCGTTCTGCATCCCGGCGCCGACGCATCCGGCGGGTGATGAGCCAGGCGATACCGGCAACCAATGCTGCGACTGCGGCGAACGGCGCGGTGATGGCCACGATGAAGGCGAGTCCGAAGAGCAGACCGACGAACGCATTCCAGCCGTCTGAGAACGCATCGCCGATTCCAGGGTCGCCCTCGTCGACGACCGGTGTGGGCTCGGTACCAGGCGCCTGATACTGGACGGTCACGGTGAGCTTCGACAGCGCCACCCGATCGTCGATGTTGCGTTGGGCGGCAAGCAGGCGCTCGTAGGCGGTCTGGCGACGAACCAATTCAGTCTCCGCGGCGACGAGGCCCTCGAAGTCGGTGGTCTCACTCAAGATTGCTTCCATCCGCTCGACCGATTCGAAGGCCTGCCGGATCTGGATGTCCAGGTCGACCAACTGCTCGGTCACGTCGTTGACCGACTGCGTCTGGTTCCGAAGCACGCCGACGCCGCGCAGGTCGTCGATCAACCCGTCGAGCAGGGCCGGGGGAATGCGGATCACGATGGTGCCATAACCCGGAACCGATCCGTCGTCGAGCGGGTCTTCGATCGTGACGTCCGCGTTGTAGACAGCGCCACCGTTGCGTCCGGCGATGGCGATCACGTCGTCCACCGCTTGGCCAACGTTGGGCGTCACCATGGTCACGCCGGCATCGATGATCAGGTCGCGACCGAAGTCGCCGACGGGGGCGCCGGTTGCTGGGATGCCGGCCGTCGCGGGCGTGGCGGCGCTGCCAGCCTCACCTTCGGCTGGCGCGGCGATGTCGGCGGGAGCGTCGCCACCGATCGCGAAGTCGTCGCCGTCACCGAACCTTTCCGTCGCTGGTGATGCGGTGTCGCTCGTCTGCGACGCCATGTCGTCATTGGCGCCGCATGCAGAGAGCCCGAGGGCGACGATCATCGCCGCAACCCCGGCTTGCCTCACTCGTGTCCCGTGCCGGGACCGCGTTCGGCCCTGCGTGGCGGTCGGACTGATGTGGCGTGTGATTTTCCCCATGCCAACTTCGACGTGCCGCGACCGTCGCTGGTTCCCGTGCCACACTCGAAATCCGCAACTATGAGTTTTTCTGGCGACATCCTCGACGAGTTCACGCACGGCGGCATGGGCAGTGCCAAGCGCCCGACCTATCCCGACGTGACCGTCGAGATGGGCATGATCGTTGAGGACCGGTCGAGCCACTTCACTGGTGATATCGCGCGCTGGAATGCCGAGGGCGTCACGCTGCGCGACGCCAAGCAATACCTCCGCCACTTCAGTTGGAAGCCGGGTGGTTTCCTCATCGATGGCAAGCCGGTCACCCTCGTTCGGCCCAAGCAGGTGAAGTCGGCGACGCAGCGCGTCACGGCCTCAGGTTCGGTCGCCGGTGACGGGCGTGCCCGAGTCGCTCGTGCGAGTCGCATCTGGGTGGAAGGCAAGCATGATGCCGAGTTGCTCGAGCATGTGTGGGGCGATGATCTCCGTGATCTCGGGATCGTCGTCGAGCCCATGCACGGTGCCGATGACCTCGCGGCGATGGTCGCGGACTTCCAGCCCGGCGCGCAACGCAAACTCGGCGTGTTACTCGACCATCTCGTGGCTGGTTCGAAGGAGACCCGGATCGCGCAGACCGTCCGCGATGCGAACGTGCTCATCACCGGGCACCCGTTCGTCGACGTGTGGGCAGGCATCCGTCCGAAGGTGATCGGCCTCGACGCCTGGCCCGACATCCCGTACGACCCTGAGGTCACCTGGAAAGAGGGCCTGTGCGCAGCGATTGGCGCGCCGTTCGAGGGGTTCTGGCCACGGCTGCGCAATCAGGTGAAGACCTTCGCCGACCTCACGCCGGAACTGATCGGCGCCGTCGAGCAATTGATCGACTTCGTCGCCGATCTCCCCGAGGAGTAGCGGTCAGTCTGTGCCAGGCACAGACTGACCGGTCAGAAGGCGTGTCGAGGTGGGCTTGCTGCGGCACGTCACCGTGTGGCCACGTCGGCGGGCGATGGTCGACGATGTGCCGGAACGCCACGATGGTGCCGTTGGACCGCAGCTCAACCCATTTGCCGCTGCCGCTGACGATCTCGCCGCCGACGATGGCTCGGTAGGAGCCAGCCAACGCGCCAGGGTCGGGGCAATCGAGCACGAGAGCGGTAAGGCGTCCGATCGGTTCGGTCATGCCGGGAATTCTTGCCGAAAACGACGAAGTGTGAGCCCTCGACACCGAAACCGGCGCTGAGAACTCACACTTCGAGCGAAGTCACACTTGGGGTCTGACCCCAAGTGTGATGATCAGACGAAGGCGCTGGCGAAGACCAGGCTGACGATCGTCATGACCTTGATGAGGATGTTCATCGACGGGCCAGAGGTGTCCTTGAACGGGTCACCCACGGTGTCACCGACAACGGCAGCCTTGTGCTGGTCGGAACCCTTGCCGCCATGAGCGCCGGCTTCGATGTACTTCTTTGCGTTGTCCCAGGCGCCGCCGGCGTTGGCCATGAAGATGGCCAGTGCGAAGCCGGTGACGAGTGCACCGGCGAGCATGCCGCCGAGCGCATCGACGCTGATGAAGCCGACGATGAGCGGTACGACCACGGCGAGGGCGCCGGGGGCGATCATCTCCTTGAGGGAAGCCTCGGTGGAGATCGCCACACAGCGTGCCGAATCGGGGATGACGCCTTCCTTGCCTTCACGCAGGCCCGGGATCTCCCGGAACTGGCGACGGACTTCCTCGATCATCTTGGCTGCGGCACGGCCGACGGCGTCGATCGTGAGTGCGGCGAAGAGGAACGGGAGGGCCGCACCAATGAACAGGCCGATGAAGACATCAACCTGTCCGATGTCGAGGTTCAGGGACTTGGTCGGGTCGGCATCGGTGATCGCGAACTCGAAGCTCTTGAACAGCGCCAGCGCCGTGAGCGCCGCCGAGCCAACAGCAAAGCCCTTCGCGATTGCCGCGGTGGTGTTGCCGAGCGAGTCGAGGGCGTCGGTGACTTCACGCACCGACGGATCGAGCTCGGCCATTTCGGCGATACCGCCGGCGTTGTCGGCGATCGGTCCGTAGGCATCCACCGACACGACAATGCCGGTGGTTGCGAGCATGCCGATAGCGGCAATGGCGATGCCGTAGAGGCCGCCGATTTCGGTGTCGAGTGCCTGCTGGCCGCCCCAGTAGGCGATGCCCACTCCGGCGAGGATGAGTGCGACGGAAGCTGCAACCGACTGCATGCCGATGCTGATGCCCTTGAGGACGGTGGTGGCCGGACCGGTTTCGGTCTGCTGGCCGATGTCCTTGACCGGCTTGTAGTGATCGGAGGTGTAGTACTCGGCGGTCTTGCCGAGCGCCCAACCGATGATCAAGCCACCGATGACGGAAACCGCAAAGCCCCACGGCTTGTCGGACTTGTCGTCGCCGCCGAAGATCCAGTACGAACTGGCGAGCACGCCCACGGCGGTGAGGGCCATGGCGACGTTCGTGCCGAGGTGCAGTGCCTTGCTGAGGTGCTTCGAGTCGGTGGAATCGCCACCCTTCACGAGGAAGGAACCGATGATCGACGCGACCATGCCGATGAACGCAACCAGCATCGGGAACACGAGGAACTCGATGGTGCCAACGTCGCTGGCCTGTTCGGCGGTGACTGCACCGGCGAAAGCGATCAGTGAGATCGGGGCGATGATCGAGCCGGCGTAGGACTCGAAGAGGTCGGCACCCATGCCGGCGACGTCGCCGACGTTGTCGCCGACGTTGTCGGCGATGGTGGCCGGGTTACGTGGGTCGTCTTCGGGGATTCCGGCTTCGACCTTGCCGACGAGGTCGGCGCCGACGTCAGCGGCCTTGGTGAAGATGCCGCCACCGACACGGGAGAACAGCGCGATCGTCGATGCGCCGAGGCCGTAGGCGGTGACGATCTCGAATGCTTGGTCGACCTCGAGGAGGGTGACGAACACGATGTAGGTGGTCATCAGACCGAGCAGTGCGAGACCTGCGACGGAGAAGCCCATGACGGCGCCGCCGCGGAATGCGACCGGAAGTGCCTTGCCCGGCCCTTCCTTTGCCGCTTCGGTGGTGCGGGCGTTCGCCATGGTCGCCACCGTCATGCCGGCATAGCCAGCAGCCGACGACAGGACAGCGCCGAGCACGTAGGTGACCGCAGCGAGCGGTGCGATGACAACAGCGAGGAGCACGGCCATGACGACGGCGAAGACGCCGACCCACTTGTACTCGGCCTGGAGGAACGCCTTGGCGCCCTTCTGGATCTCGGTCATCAAGAAGACCATGCGCTCGTTGCCGGGCGATTCCTTCTCGACTGACTTGTAGTAGAAGAACGCAACGCCGAGAGCCGCGATGGCCGACAGTGCTGCGAGATATGGAATGGATCCCACGGGGTAATGCCTCCTGGGGCAAATGGATGGTGAACGAGGCTCGCGCCCAGCGCGAACGTCCGGACCATGATGGCCGCTGCGCAAGGCTAAATCCCAACTCATCACTTTCCACGTGACCGACGCGGGATGTCCTGGGCATCCCCAGACAGGATTGGGCCTTCGAGGAGGCGCGGAGAGTACCGTGGGCCGCATGGCACAAACGTTGAGCCGTGGCCCGGTTTCGGGCACCGCTATCAAGGCGGACACGGCAAAGAGAAAACCGTTCCTGCTCGATCTCTACGCAACAGCGGTCGGCAAGAAGTACGTCATGGCGATCACTGGGTTGATCGGCATCGGCTTCGTGCTGACCCACATGATCGGCAACCTCAAGATGTACTTGGGCATCATCACCGAGTCCAACGGTGAGCGGGCCTACGACATCGACATCTACGGAGAGTTCCTGCGCGAACTCGCTGTCCCGTTGCTGCCTCGCACCTATGTGCTCTGGGGCCTGCGGCTGGTCTTGATCGGTGCACTGATTCTTCACCTGCATGCTGCGGCATCGTTGACGCAGCTCAACCGCAAGGCGCGCTCGGTCAAGTACCAGTCGTCGCGTGACTACCAGATCGCCAACTTCGCCAGTCGCTCGATGCGCTGGACCGGCATCATCGTGCTGGCCTTCCTGGCCTGGCACCTCGCCGACCTCACTTGGGGTTGGGCCAACCCGGACTTCGTTCGGGGCGCGGCCTACCGCAACCTCGACGCGTCGTTCTCGCGGATCCCGGTCGCGGCGCTCTACATCGTGGCCAACATCGCTCTGGGCATCCACCTCTTCCACGGCACCTGGTCGCTGTTCCAGAGCCTTGGCGCGAACAACCCACGATTCAACAAGTGGCGCAAAGGTGCAGCCGCCGGAGTCGCGACGTTGATCGTGGCCGGCAACGTGTCATTCCCCATCGCCGTTCTTGCCGGTGTCATCGAGTTCGACTCCGATGCCGTCACCCATTCTGTTGAAGCCCAGGAGGCAGGCGAATGACCATCAATCTCGATTCCAAGATCCCCGACGGCCCGATGGCCGACAAGTGGAACAGCTACAAGGCCAGCCAGAAGTTGGTCAACCCGTCGAACAAGCGCAAGTTCAAGGTCATCGTCGTCGGCACGGGCCTCGCCGGTGCCTCGGCAGCAGCGACACTTGGCGAACTCGGCTACCAGGTCGAAGCGTTCACCTTCCACGATTCGCCGCGCCGTGCCCACTCGATCGCTGCTCAGGGCGGCATCAACGCGGCGAAGAACTATCAGGGCGATGGCGACAGCGTCCATCGTCTGTTCTACGACACCGTCAAGGGCGGCGACTTCCGCGCTCGCGAAGCCAACGTGCATCGCCTATCTGAGGTGTCGGTCAACATCATCGACCAGATGGTCGCCCAGGGTGTGCCGTTCGCTCGCGACTACGGCGGCCTCCTCGACAACCGCAGCTTCGGCGGCGCCCAGGTCAGCCGTACCTTCTACGCCCGTGGCCAGACCGGCCAGCAACTGCTCATCGGCGCCTACCAGCAGCTCGCTCGTCAGATCGGGCTCGGCAACGTCAAGCTCTGGAACCGCACCGAGATGGTCGACGTCGTCAACGTCGATGGTCGCTGTGCTGGCATCGTCACGCGTGACCTGATGAACGGCGAACTGAAGTCGCACTCGGCGCATGCCGTCGTGCTGGCAACGGGTGGCTACGGCAACGCGTTCTACCTCTCGACCAACGCAATGGCCTGCAACGTCACTGCAGCGTGGCGCGCCCACCGGCGTGGGGCGGCCTTCGCCAACCCGAGCTACACGCAGATCCACCCGACGTGCATCCCGCAGGCTGACGACTTCCAGTCGAAGCTCACGCTGATGTCCGAGTCGCTTCGTAACGACGGTCGGATCTGGGTCCCGAAGAATCCCGACGAGTCCCGTGCTGCGGCACAGGTCCCCGAAGACGATCGCGACTACTACCTCGAGCGCATCTATCCGAGCTTCGGCAACCTGGCGCCACGTGACGTGTCATCGCGTGCCGCCAAGCGTGCCGTCGACAACGGCCAGGGTGTTGGGCCGCTGAAGAACGGCGTGTACCTCGACTTCTCTGCAGCGATCGAACGCCTCGGCGCCGACGTCATCAAGGAGCGCTACGGCAACTTGTTCGACATGTACGAGCGCATCACCGGTGAGTCGCCGTACGAAATGCCGATGCGCATCTACCCGGCCAGCCACTACACGATGGGTGGCCTGTGGGTCGACTACGAGTTGCAGACCACTGTGCCCGGCCTGTTCTGCGCCGGCGAGGCGAACTTCTCCGATCACGGTGCCAACCGTCTCGGCGCCTCGGCACTGATGCAGGGTCTGTCCGACGGCTACTTCGTGTTGCCGTACACGATTGCGCCATATCTCGCTGATCTGCTCAACAAGCCGATTCCGGACGAGACCCACGACGCCTTCAAGGCCGCTGAGGTCGAAGCTCAGGCCCGATTCCAGGGTTACCTTGACATCGGCGGCACCAAGGGTCCCGACCACTTCCACCGCGAACTCGGACGCATCATCTGGG
>JAJCXU010000471.1 GCA_029263275.1 Ilumatobacter sp. | reverse complement strand
CAGCCGGGTGGTGGTCGCTGGTGCTGAGGGTGGTGTGGCGGAGGTATTCGACATGTGACCACGCTAGGTACAGACAACCTGAGTCGCAATGACTCAAGATTCACACCGATTTCGGGAATACGCGCTCGCACCCATCCAATTCACTCCCGAACCCCGTCCGAAATTTGTTCCCAGGACGCCCTCCACGGTCACTCTCGGCACGAATATCGGACCCGGTGTGTCGGGTGGTTGGTGGGGTGTCGGGCGATGGGGAAGAATGGCGGCGCGATGAGTCGGAACGAGCAGTTCAACCAGCAGTACGAGGAGACGATCGAGCTGGTCAAATCCCGCGCGATCTGGCGCGTCGGCGAACAAGTCGTCGAGGGCGAGGCGTTCAAATGCCGCTGTTTCAACTGTGGGTACGAGAGCCTGCACCAACGCTTCGACATCACTCGGCATCGCCTGCTGTTCGGCAAGTCGATCCGTGCGATGGAGGCACCCCGGCCGATGCTGCGGTGTCGGCGGTGCGGCCGTCAGCAACACCTCCGCGACGTCGGCGAGCTCGTTGTCCCGTCGACCATCGCGCTCCACGACGACCTGCGTGACGCGTTACGGGCACACCTCGACACCAGCCCGACGAGCGGAGCCCTGCCCGATGACCTCCTCGAGAAGATCACGAAGTTCCGCGAAGAGGCAAGCGGCCCCGTCCGTCAGCTCCTACTCACGGCCGTCACCAGCGACGACGAAGACACTGCCGTCTCCGAAGGTGCTGCGGCGACGCTCGACGCCGTTGGCCGCGAGCTGTTCCTGAGCAGCGATCAGATTGTGGCCGCAACAAGCGGTCAGTCTGTGCCTGGCACAGACTGACCGGTCAGCCGAGGGTTGCGGCGAACGCCACCGCGTCGGCGAGGCTGACTTGGTTGAGCAGCTGCTTGCGCATCGGCATCACCCAGCGAGGTGCGTTGAGCCCGAACGCTCCGTGGAGCTTGCCACCGCGTCCGTAGAGCGCGAGGAGTTTCCCGTCTGACACGGAGCCCGCTGCGATGACCACGTCATCGTCGGGGCTCGATCGACCGAGGAATTGGATGCGCTGGTCGAACTGGTCGCTCCAGAAGAACGGAACCGGCCCATACGCAACAGGCGGCTCACTGGCGGCGACGTCGAGCAGATTGTTCGCAGCGAGCGCACCCTGCTCGGCTGCATTCGTCCAATGCTCGACACGCATCTCTTCCTCGAACAACGGGTTGGGCCAGCGAGCGACATCACCCGCGGCGTAGACCCCGGGCGCAGCGAGCAACGTCTCGTCACAGACGATGCCATCACGCAGTTCAAGTCCGCTGTCTTCCAGCCATTGGGTCGACGGCACGACACCGATACCGACGACGACCAGATCGGCATCGAGGTGTTCGCCCGCGAGCTGCACACCGGTCGCCGTGAGCGCCTCGACCTGCACGCCGCAACGGACATCAACGCCGTGCGATCGATGCACGTCGGCGACGGCAGCACCCATCTCCATACCGAGACCACGAATCAGCGGAGCGGCCGCCCCTTCGATCACGGTGACCTGATTGTTGAGTTGCTTCGCGATCGCCGCCACTTCGAGACCGATGAATCCTGCGCCGATGACGACCACACGGCGTTTGCCCTCGATGAGAGATGCGCGAATCTCCATCGCGTCGTCGAGCGTTCGGAGGACATGGACGTGGACGTACTGCGACTGGCCTGGCAGGCGGCGCGGTGTCGCGCCCGTGGCGATGATGATGCCCTCGGCCTCGACACTCGAACCGTCACTCAAGTCGAGTCGGCCACCCGGGCCTGACGTGGCGAGTTCGAGGCCGGTCGCAGCGACGCCGAACCGCCATTCGACATCGAGTTCGTCGAACGTGTCGGCGGGTCGGAGTTGGATCCGTTCGGGTTCCCATTCGCCGGACAGCAACTTCTTGGACAACGGCGGCCGGTCGTACGGGCGATGCGGCTCGGCACCGATGACCACGACTTCGATCTCCGGAGCGCGTTGGCTCAGCGTCTCAGCGGCGCGCAGGCCTGCCAGCGAGGCTCCGACAACAGCGATGCGATTCGGTGACCCACCCATCTCGTCACCTTGCCACACGGCGTCAGTTTCAGTAGGTGCGGACCTCGACACGATGACCATCGGGATCACGGACATACACGCCGTCACCCTGCCCACGGGCACCGAACAGTGACGCAGGACCCATCTCGATGATGTCTCCGTGTGTTTCGACGAAGGCGTTGAAGCCGTCCCGGTCGGTCACGAAGGCAACGTGGTCAACGTTGCGCCCTGTCGGTTCCGCGTCGAACAGATCGATGAGCGTTCCGGCGTCGACTCGCAGCGACACAAAGGGCACCTCGCCGGCACGCCATTCCTCCAGTCGCTCGGGCACGAGACCGAGGTGGTCGTGGTACCACGCGACCGAGCGTTCAACGTCGGCAACACACAGCACGATGTGGTCAATACCCGAGATCATGGCGCCAACGTATCGCTTGCCGACTGGGCCCACCGCTACGGTTCGGCCGATGAGCGAACTCCCGACCGTCGACGCAATCAACGCGATGATCGATGAGTTGTTCAGCAGCAACGGGTCGCACTGCGCCGCTGTTGGAACGGACTTCGCGCTGGCGCACATGACCCCCGACCAGAACGCACTGCGGCCAGGTGACTTCATCTCCGGGCCGACACAATTCGGGCTCGCTGACGCAGCGCTCTGGTACCTGACCTTCGGTGCAATCGGGCGCATCGAGCCGATGGCACTGACCTCGGAACTCTCGATTCGGTACCTCCGCCCGGCGCAAGGCAAACAGTTGTGGGCTCGGGCAACGCTCGACAAGGCAGGTCGCCGCAACGTCGTCGGGACCGTGCGCCTCTGGTGCGACGACGACGAAGACCGAATCACCGCAACTGCGCAGGGCACCTACGCCCTGCCGATGTGAGCGAGTCGATGCCCGACCTGCCCCGCTTCCACCTGGCCATGCCCGTGCATGACCTTGCCGCGGCCCGAGACTTCTACAGCGGACTGCTTGGTTGCCCCGAGGGCCGGTCGGCAGATCACTGGGTCGACTTCAAC
>JAJCXU010000470.1 GCA_029263275.1 Ilumatobacter sp. | reverse complement strand
CTCAATGGCGTGCGCGTCGAAGGCAAGGTCGATGATCTGCACACGATCGCCGCGAAGCACCGCGCTGACGCTGTGTTGATCGCCGTCCCGAGTGCGGACAGCGCGTTCATCCGCCGAGTGTCGGCCTTGGCGCAGGACGCGAGGCTCAAGACGCTCGTATTGCCAACGATGGACCAACTGCTCGATGGGGTGAACGAAGGCGACATTCGCCCGGTCAACGAGGCCGACCTTCTCGGTCGCCGCCCGGCCGACATCGATCCCGAAGCAGTCGCCCACTACATCACCGGCAAGCGGGTGCTGGTCACCGGCGCTGGAGGGTCAATCGGCAGTGAGTTGTGCCGCCAATTGTCACGATTCGAGCCCGCGAAGCTCTTCATGCTCGATCGTGACGAGAGCGGCCTGCATGGCACCCAGCTGTCGATCGAAGGCCAGGCAATGCTCGACGACGAGGGCCTGCTCCTTGCCGACATCCGCGACGCCGCCCGAATCGACGAACTGTTCGCCAAGGTGCAACCGGAGGTGGTGTTCCACGCTGCCGCGTTGAAGCATCTGCCACTCCTTGAGATGCACCCGGATGAGGGCTGGAAGACCAACGTGCGTGGCACGCTCAACGTCTTGACCGCTGCTCGGGCCCACGGCACGGTGAGGTTCGTCAACGTCAGCACCGACAAGGCAGCGAATCCCACCAGTGTCTTGGGTTGGACCAAGCGCATCACCGAACGCCTCACTGCCCACGCGTCTCAGGAAGGCCCGACGGAGTGCGTGTCGGTCCGGTTCGGCAATGTCTTGGGCTCGAACGGATCGGTGTTGAAAGCATTCGAGAAGCAGGCTGCACAGGGGCTACCGATCACGGTGACGCATCCCGACATCACCCGCTATTTCATGACCATCGAAGAGGCCAGCCGCCTGGTGATCTACGCCGGAGCGATCGGCGATCCTGGCGAGATCCTGATTCTCGACATGGGCGAGCCTGTGAGGATCATGGATGTTGCGGAGCGCTTCGCTGCCCAACACGAACCTCCGCTCGAGATCGTGTTCACCGGCCTCCGCCCGAACGAGAAGCTCCACGAAGACCTGATCTCCAGCTTTGAGCTCGGCAACCGCCGAGTCCACAAGATGATCACCCACGTGACGACCGAGCCGCTGTCGCCGAGCAAGGCGATGTTGTCGGGCGCTGTGCCGAGTCCCGACGATATGCAGCAGATCGCGTTGGCCGACAACACCGCCCAGGTGGTGCTGTGACGACCTCGAAACTGCTCACCGGGGCATCCTTGAGTCGGATGTTCCTCAGTGCTCCCGACGTCGGCCAATTGGAGCGCGAGTACTTGCTCCGCGCCTTCGACGAAGGATGGATTGCCCCGGTCGGCCCGGACCTCAACGCGTTCGAGTCGGAGATCGCCGCAATGATCGGTTGGCCTGGAGCAGTAGCCCTCTCCAGCGGCACCGCGGCTCTGCACCTTGCCCTGCTGGAGGTAGGAGTCAAACCCGTCGACGACGTCTTTGCCTCGACCTTCACATTCGCTGCTACTGCAAATGCGATCACGTACTGCGGAGCCACGCCGGTCTTCGTCGACAGCGAGTCGTCGACGTGGAACATGAGTCCGGAACTCCTCGACGCAGCTCTCGCAGATGCCGCGCAACGAGGGCGACTCCCTGCGGCAGTGGTGGTTGTGGACCTCTACGGGCAGTGCGCCGACTACGAAGCCCTCGTTCCGATCTGTCGGCAGTACGAGGTGCCGCTGGTCGAGGATTCGGCTGAGGCGCTCGGCGCAACACGAAATGGACAGCCGGCCGGCACGTTCGGAGACGTCGGATTGTTCTCGTTCAACGGGAACAAGATCATGACGACGAGCGGAGGCGGGATGTTCGTGTCGCCGACGATCGAGATGGCTCAGCGTGCGAGGTACTTGGCAACCCAGGCTCGCCAGCCCGCCGTTCACTATGAGCACACCGACATCGGCTTCAACTATCGGCTGAGTAACCTGCTGGCCGCCGTCGGTCGGGCGCAGCTCGCACGTCTGCCGGACATGTCGAAACGACGTGTTGCGATCAACGAGATCTACCGACAGGCGTTCTCAGACCTCGACGGCGTGGAGTTCATGCCAATCGCTGATGACGGCTGGAACGGCTGGTTGACATGTGTCGTCTTGCGCGACGCAGCGACGAGGGATCGCATCATGGCTGCGCTCGACGAACAGAACATCGAGAGCCGACCGCTCTGGAAACCGATGCACCTCCAACCGGTGTTCCGAGATGCCACGGCGTACGTCGATGGCACGAGTCAGAATCTCTTCGAGCGTGGCCTCTGCCTGCCGAGCGGGAGCATCTTGTCCGACGAAGACGTCGAACGCGTGTGTGGGCTCGTTTCCCGTGCGCTCACTGCTCACCCATGAATTCCGGCATCGTCGCGTGGTCGGCAGCGTTCACACCATCCCTGCGCACGAGTGAGACCGCAGTCAGTACCAGTATGCGGAGATCGAGCCAAGCGGATGCGTGGTCGATCCACCACACGTCGAGCGCGAGCTTGTCGGGCCAGGGCAACGAATTCCGGCCGCTCACTTGCGCCCATCCGGTGATGCCCGGTCTCGCCTCGAGGCGCCGACGCTGCGCTGCGGTGTATCGATCGACGTACCTCACCGGGAGCGGGCGGGGGCCGACCAAGCTCATGTCGCCTCTCACGACCGACCAGAGTTGGGGCAACTCATCGAGACTGGCCGATCGCAGCCGACGACCGACCGCAGTCAGGCGTTCGGCATCCGGTAGGCGTGCGCCGTCCGACCCCCGCTCCTCGGTCATTGTTCGAAACTTCGGCACCTCGATTGTTGCGCCATGCAGCCCTGCACGCTCCTCCCTGAACAGAATGGGACGACCGAGTGTGCAGCGCACCACAACCGCGACCGTCGCAATGACCGGAGCGAGGATGAGCAGTACCACCGCTGCCGACCACGCCTCGATGACACGACGCACAGATGAAAACCTCCACTGTCCGTCCGCTGCCATCCGCAAAATCGTAGATTATCGAGCATGACAGCGCCGCATGCCCTCGAACCAATCGTCATCTACGGCGCCGGCGGATTTGGCCGCGAGGTGCTGGACGTGGTCGAAGCGATCAATGTCCACACCGCAAAGTACGACTTCCTCGGCTTCCTCGACGACGACGAAGTGAACGATGAGTTGCTCCATCGTCGCGGAGCGCGTCTGCTCCATGGGTTGTCGGAGGCGCAGCGCGCAGGCTCGAAATACTTGATCGGAATTGGCAATCCGGAGGTGCGACGCTCGCTCGATGATCGACTCCGCTCTGAGGGCATGGAAGCAACGACCCTGGTACATCCGGCAGCCACTCTCGGATCGCAGATCACCCTTGGTCCTGGGTGCGTCTTGACCGCTGGCGTACGGGTGACGACCAACATCACCTGCGGCCGGCATGTGCACCTCAATATCAACTGCACTGTTGGACACGACTCCGTGCTGGGCGACAACGTGTCCGTCTTTCCTGGAGCCACGATCAGTGGCAACGTGTCGATTGGCGATGGCGTAACGGTCGGTACCGGCGCAAACGTCCTTCCCGGAGTCACGATCGGTTCCGGGTCGTTCGTCGGTGCCGGCGCAGTCGTCACTCGTGACGTTTCCGAGGGGCAAACTGTCGTCGGTTCCCCTGCCAAGCCGATTTCGAGGGCCTGAGCCGACGATGAATCGTAGAGAGCGAGCATGTCCATGTTGACAGATTCCACCGTGGTCATCACGGGAGGCACTGGGTCATTCGGCCACACGATGGCGCGGCGGCTCGTCGCGAGCGGGTGTGCCGAAGTCCGGATATTCAGCCGCGACGAAGCCAAGCAGGAGGCGATGCGGATCGACTTCGGAACATCGCCGTTGCGTTTCCACATCGGCGATGTCCGGGACCAAGAGGCAGTGTCGCGCGTCATGCGCGGCGCCGACTTCGTGTTTCACGCCGCGGCGCTCAAGCAAGTTCCCTCGTGCGAGTTTTTTCCGCTCGAAGCAGTGCAAACCAACGTCCTGGGCAGTTCCAACGTGGTGCGGGCCGCTGCACATGCGGGCGTGAAGTCGCTGGTCTGCCTCAGCACCGATAAGGCTGTCGAGCCGCTCAACGCGATGGGCATGACCAAGGCGCTCATGGAGAAAGTTGCCGTCGCTGAAGCACGCGCGCTCGAGCCCGGCGACACCGTCGTGTCGTCGGTGCGGTACGGAAACGTGCTGTACAGCCGCGGGTCGGTGGTCCCGCTGTTCGTCAAGCAAGCCCTGGCCGGGGATCCTCTCACGATCACCGATGCCCGGATGACACGGTTCATGATGAATTTGGACCACGCCGTGGCGCTCGTGGAGCACGCGTTCGAACACGCTGAACAGGGCGACCTGTTCATCAAGAAGGCGGCGGCATCATTGATGCCCGATGTAGCTGACGTCATCCGGACCATGCTCGGCTCCTCAAGCGAGGTTCGCTCCATCGGCATCCGCCATGGCGAAAAATTGCACGAAACACTCGCGACCGCCGAAGAACTGCGGCGCGCCGAGGATCGCGGTGAGTACCTGCGGGTCCCGATGGACGGCCGCGAACTGAACTACGCCAAGTACTTCGTTGAAGGTGAAACCGACAGCGATGACCTCGACGACTTCACCTCCGAGAACGCCGAGCGAATGACTCCTACCGAAATCGAAGCCCTCCTTCGCACCATCCCTGAGATCGCCGCACTGGCAGACGCTACGACACCTGAAGGGACCGGTTCGTGAAGTTCGCCATCACCGGTGCTTCCGGTCTCGTCGGGTGGCACACCAGGTGCGCCCTCCACGCCTCCGGTTTCGAAGCCATCGCCATCGATCGATCCGCGTTCGACGATCCAGAAGCGCTACGCATCGCACTCAACGGCGCCGATGTGGTCGTGCACGCAGCCGGGGCAAACCGAGGCGATGACTCCGAGATCAGCGGCACGAACATCGCCCTCGCTGAAACGTTGGCCAAAGCCGTCAGCGACACGGCCGACGCCCCACTTGTCATTTACACCAACTCGACACACATCGACCGCGATACTGCATATGGCACGTCGAAGACTGAGGCCGCTGCGATACTCGGTGAAGCCACCGATCGCTTCGCCAACGTGGTCCTTCCCGGCATCTTCGGCGAGCACGGCAAGCCGTACTACAACTCCGTCGTGTCCACGTTCTGCGACCAACTCGCCGACGGCGTCGAGCTCTCGGTCAACGACGATGCCCAACTCGAGTTGCTCCATGCCCAAGACGCTGCTGATCTACTGCTCGACGTCGCAACCTCTGCCAAGACCGGCGTGATCCGCGCTCCGGGCAAAGGCATTAGCGTGGTGGCGTTGGCCAAGCGCTTGACGGAACTACACACCTCGTATCACAGGGGCGTTGTGCCGCCGATCGCTGACCACTTCGATCGATCGCTCTTCAACACCATGCGGTCTTACCGCTTTCCGTCCCACTACCCCGCTGCACTCGAACCGCGCCACGATCAACGCGGCCACCTCGTCGAACTGGTCAAGGCTGACACCGGTGGGCAGATGTTCTTCTCGACGACCAAGCCGGGCATCACCCGGGGCAACCACTACCACCGCCGAAAGGTCGAACGATTCGTCGTTGTCGAGGGACAAGCGAACATCTCGCTGCGTCGCATGTTCAGCGACGAAGTGCACAGCTTCGATGTCGACGGTTCGTCCCCCGTCGCCATCGACATGCCGACGATGCACACCCACAACATCACCAACATCGGCCCCGGCGGTCTGACCACCGTGTTCTGGTCCGACGAGATCTTCGATCCAGAAGCTCCCGACACGTACGGCGAGGTGGTGTGATGTCACTTCGCGTCGTCACATTCGTCGGAACGCGTCCCGAAGTCATTCGGCTCGCCGCGGTGCTCCAGCGTCTTGACAGCACCGTCGACCATCACCTGGTGCACACCGGCCAGAACTACGACTACGAACTCAATGAACTGATGTTCAAAGATCTCGGCCTGCGCGCACCCGACATCGTCCTCGAGCCCAACACGAGTTCGCTCGGCCAAACCATCGGTGACATTCTCGTCGGCGCCGAACAGGTCTTAAATGACCTGCAGCCCGATGCGGTGTTGGTGCTCGGCGACACCAACAGCTGCCTCGCCGGCATCATGGCCAAACGCATGCACATCCCGCTCTTCCACATGGAGGCTGGCAACCGCTGCTTCGACGAAAACGTCCCGGAGGAGACCAACCGGCGCATCATCGACCACATCGCCGACTTCAATCTCGTCTACACCGAGCACGCGCGTCGCAATCTCCTCGCCGAAGGAATCCAGCCACGGCGCATCTACCTCACCGGCTCGCCGCTGAAAGAGGTGCTCGACCAGCACCGCGACGCCA
>JAJCXU010000469.1 GCA_029263275.1 Ilumatobacter sp. | reverse complement strand
TGACGAGTGGTTCCGACACGGCAAGGAACACACTGTCCGCAGGATTCGCCTTTGAAGAACGCGGTGATCCGCGTGACGAGGGAGGTGAAATCGACCGACTCGTCGAACAACGTGACGACGCCCGAACCCAACGTGACGCCGGCGGCCCGTGTCGCCTCGAGCGAGAGTTCGAGATCCATGGCATCGGGGCCGACGAACATGCCCGCTGCCCCGCCGAGGAGGATGGCCCGCGTGGTGCCGGTCGGCCCACCAGCAAGATCGATCAATTCGCCGAGCGTGATCCCGAACGGCGCCTCATACAAGCCCGGAACGGCGACGTGGCCGGACAGACAGAACAGCCGGTGGCCGTTGGAGCGATCGCTGCCGAGCGATGCGTAGTGTTCCGCCCCTACTTCGAGGATGTCGAGCACGTTGAAGAGTGTCTCGGGATTGTTGACAGCGGTCGGTTCACCGAACAATCCGGAGGTGGTCGGGAATGGCGGCTTGTTCCGAGGCTCGCCACGGAAGCCCTCGATCGACTCCATCAATGCCGTTTCCTCGCCACAGATGTAGGCCCCGGCTCCGCGTCGGAGCTCGATCGTGAAACGGCGACCCGATCCCATCACGTCGTCGCCAAGAAGCCCTGACGCCTGCGCCTGCTCGATCGCGTGTGCGAGGCGTGCAGTCGCCAACGGATACTCGCCTCGAATGTAGATCCATCCGTTTTCCGCACCGGTCGTGACGCCTGCAATCGTCAGCGACTCGATGAGCGCGAACGGATCGTTCTCCATCAGGACCCGGTCTTTGAACGTGCCGGGCTCAGACTCGTCGGCGTTCGCGATGACGTGCTTGGGTCGTCCCACTTCCGCAGCGACAGCGCGCCACTTGATTGCGGTGGGGAACGCAGCGCCGCCGCGACCCGACAACTCGGCGCCGCCGATCTCTTCGAGCACCACTTCTGGCCCGACCTCGATGGCATGGGCGAGCATCCGGTAGCCGCCGTGGTCACGGTACGACTCCAACGACGTTGGATCGACGACACCGATGCGGTGCAGGATGCGCAGGCTCGGATCGCCATGCTGCGGCAGCCGGAACGACCCCGGGGCCTCGATCATCGGCACGTCGGCGGGCACCGAATCAGGGACACCGCGCCCCTGCACGAACTGCGCTGGTGCTCGCTCGCATTGACCGAGGCATGGGCCACGATGCACCCGCTTACCGTCGGCTTCAAGGCGTTGCGCCAGCGTCTCGGCGCCAGCGATGTGGCACGACGTGTCCATGCATACGTGCACCGTGGACTCGGCGTGGCCGGGGTCGTCGGTGCGGAAGAGTTCGTAGAAGCTGGCAACGCCGTAGGCCTCAGCGGGAGGGACCTGCAGCACGTCGCACAGATAGTTCAAGCCACCGTGGCTGATCCACCCGATCTCTGCTTGGAGCGCATGGAGCCCCGGCAGCAACAGGTGTCGTCGGTCGTTCTTGCGCGCCATTCCACCGCGCACGAGCCGTTCGGTTTCATGGATGACCGCATGCGCATCGGCCCCGAGGGCTGTGTCGACTGCCGCTCGCTCAGCGTCGGTCGATCTGTCGATGGTGAGGTGAAGATCCGCCATGTGCCTGTGCCGCTATCCCTTTGACTCTGAGGCAGCACGGATCTTGTCGATGCGAATCGATGCCGCTTTGAACTCAGAGGTACCTGACCGTTTGTCCCAGGCATCGTTGGTGAGCTTGTTGATGTCGACGAGCGCCGGGAAGTGATACGTGGTGAACGTGAGCCCTTCCGGGATGTCGGGCTGGAACCGCACCGACATCTCGACGGTGCCTCGCGGCGAGCTGACCCGCACTCGTTCCCCATCGACGAGATCGAGTGATCGGCCGTCGGCGGGGTTGATGTCAAGCTCGTCGCCGTAGCGAATCGGCGACTCGAAGCCATTGCTCTGTACGCCGGTGTTGTAGGAGTCAAGCGACCGACCGGTGGTCAGCCGCAATGGAAATTCAGTGGTGAGCCGCTCGTTCGGGCCTTCATGTTCGACGACGGAGAACGGAGCCGGGCTGCGTCCGCCCAAGTCGTCTTCCCACAGCCACCCGTGCAGGAACGGACTGCCCGGATGATCGAGGCTGGGGCACGGCCATTGCAGCCCGCCTTCGTCTTCGAGCCGGCCATACGACATTCCGGCGTGCATCGGCGACACCGATCGCAACTCATCCCACAGCGCCTCTGGCTCGAGGGCACACCCGTGATCGGCGAGGTCGACGCCCATCCGTTCGGCCAGCGCGCCGAGGATGTCGATGTCGTGTCGAGCCTCGCCGGGTGGGGTGACTGCGGGCCGCGTGCGCTGCACCCGCCTCTCGCTGGAGGTGACGGTGCCCTCGCTCTCCGCCCAGGCCACCGACGCGGGGAACACGACGTCGGCCAATTCGGCGGTACGGGTCATGAAGATGTCTTGCACCACGAGGCAGTCGAGCCCAGCGAGTAACTCGCGGGCGTGGTCGATGTCGGCTTCGGAGTCGGCCGGGTTTTCACCGATCACGAACGCCGCTGTGAGATCGCCACGGCCCATCGCTTCGAACATCAGCGTGAGGTGGATGCCGTTCTGTGGGTTCAACTCGGTCTGGTAGACCGCTTCGAACTTTGCCCGGTGCTCGTCGTCGGTGATGTCCTGAAAGCCCGGGAGTTTGTCCGGCAGCGAGCCCATGTCGCCGCCGCCCTGCACATTGTTCTGGCCGCGGAGCGGAACCAGCCCGCTCCCCCACGTGCCGATCTGACCCGTCAGCAGCGCAAGGTTGCAGAGCGCGAGCACGTTGTCGACGGCGTTGTGATGCTCGGTGATCCCCAGCGTCCACAGAATCTGCGCCTTGTCGGCCGTGGCGTATGCGTGGGCCATCTCCTTGATCGCCTCGGCGGGCACACCGGTGATCTCCGAAGCGACCTCGAGCGTGTACGGCTCGACCGACTCACGGAAGGCTTCGAAACCTTCGGTCGAATGGTCGATGAATGCTTGATTGACGAGGCCGGCGTGGATGATCTCGCGAGCCACGCCGTTGGCCATGGCGATGTCGGTGCCGACATCGAGGCCGAGCCACACATCGGCGAACTTCGATGACGACGTACGCCTCGGGTCGACCGCGTACATCGACGCACCGTTGCGGAGACCCTGCATCAGATGGTGGAAGAAGATCGGGTGGGCTTCACGAGCGTTGCTGCCCCAGAGCAGGACGACGTCGACCTCTTCGATCTCCTCGTAGGAGACGGTGCCGCCGCCGGCACCAAACACTGTCGCCAGACCGACGACGGAAGGAGCGTGTCAAGTTCGGTTACATGAGTCGATGTTGTTCGAC
>JAJCXU010000468.1 GCA_029263275.1 Ilumatobacter sp. | reverse complement strand
CGTCGCGAAGCGAGTTGTCGAAGTAGTCGACGAGCAACGCCGTTCCGATCCCAAGAAACAGCCCGACGATCAACCCGAGCGCTGCGTTCCGCTTCGGAGTTGGTTCGAACGGCGTGGACGGGACCTGTGCTGCGTCGATGATCGAGGCCCCGGATTGCTGGGCGAGGTTGATGGACGTCGCGAGCTGGTCGAGCTGGAAATCATATGAGTCCCGTTGCAGGTCTCTGTCGAGGAGTTGCTCCTCGCTCAGGCCCTCTGATGCTTGGCCCGCGAGATCATCGAGTTCATCCCGAATGACCTTTGCCTGCGCTTCCAGATCGACCGTGATCGAGGCACGGCGCTGAGTGATGTACACGTTCGCGTAGGCGTCAGCGGATGCTGCTGCCAGTTCAGGGTTGCCACTCTCACCAGTGAAGACGAAGACATCGACATCTTCGCTCGCGGCGAGACGCACTGAAATTCTTGGCTCGGTTCCGATGATGTCACGTACATCGTCACGCATCGCCGAGCCTTGGGCCCGCTGCAATTCGTTCTGGAGTACGCGCTGCTGCATCGGGCGCTCGGGCGCGCCGATCGCTGTGGCCGATGGCGGTTCTTTCACCAGGACCTCAGTGGAAGCCCGATACTGCTTCGTCTGGGCGAGCGACATCGCAAATGCTGTGATCGACACGAGCAGCATGGGCAGAATCACGAGTGACTTCCGACGACGAAGCACCGACGTGTAGGTGCGTAGCGTCATCCCCTCGGGTTCGAGGTAAGCCGCGGGTTCTGACATTCGGGCGAGCTTACTGAGGGTGGCTCAGTCGGAGCGGCCACCTGGGTATTCTCATCCGAGCATGCTCCGCAAGACACTCCTGTACGGATCGCTCAGTCTGTTTTCCGTCCTCCTCGGTGTGTTCATCGGCGGGAGTCCGGGCGCTCTTCGATCGTCTGACGCGGTGCCGAGTCTGCCGGCCACCACAACCACGAGCACGACGACCACCACCACAGCACCGCAAGCCACGACGACCACCACCGTGGCGCCAGAACCAAGCACCACGACGACCGAAGCGCCAACCACCACCGTCGAGGCCACCACCACCACCACCGAGCCGCTCCCCGAGCTCGTGGGCCGCGACACGCTTCGCGTCGCTGTCGCGAACGGGTCAGGCGTGCAGGGCCTGGCAGGCAGACTCGCCAGCGAACTCAGCGCCCTCGAGTACGTCAACCCGGATCCGATCAACGCCGATCGCGTCGACGTCACTACCGTCTTCCATGGGCCCGACTTCGAACTCGAGGCGCGCCGACTCGCCGAGGATGCCGGATTCGAACCGGATGCGGTGGCGCCGATCGAAGACCTCCCAGGCGTCGAGTCCGACGCCGACTACGACCTGGTGCTGCTCCTCGGCACCGACAACCAGCCACCTCCAATCGTCGAGGCGACACCCGGCTCCGCTCCACCAATCACTTCGTCGGCAGCCGACGAGTGAACCGCCCCAGGCCGCTGGCCGGCGCGTAGCCTTTCGTCGATGCCACGAGTGCACCTGCTGATTGTCTGCACGGCAAACGTTTGTCGCTCGCCTGTCGTCGAACACCTCTTTCGTCGTGCACTCACCTCACACGGCCTCGACGTCGATGTCACGTCAGCAGGAACACACGGCGGGCAAAACGTCGTACATCGAAACACCGTGATCGCAGCGGGCGAGATCGGCGTCGATCTGTCGCAGCATGTCTCCCGGCACCTCGACGGCGACCTCATCGAGAACGACGGCGCCGACCTCGTGGTCACGATGACGCGGGAGCATCTCCTTCGCGTCGTGGAACTCGTGCCCGACGCGTTCGACCGCACCTTCACGCTGCCGGAGTTGGCGCTGCTCAGCAAACGACACGGGGTGGACCCATTGACACGCGATGTCGGGAGTTGGCGACGAGCAATCAGCATGGGGCGTCAACGCGCCGATGTCATCGACGGTGGCGAGGCATACGACGTCGAGGACCCGTACGGCGGCCCGCGAGGTGCGCATCGCCGAATGGTCAAGCAGGTCGACGAATTGGTCAGCCAGATCGTGCCCGTCCTTGCAGCATCGGTCGATCCACCCGATTGATCCGCGCGTCAGCTCGAGCTGTGCTTCACTGCGCGCCGGAGCCACGGACCAGAGCCCATGGCGTGCGCGCCAGCACGATCACGTCACCGACGAGCGACCATTCACACACGTAAGAACGATCGAGCAACCGACGTTCGTCGCCGCTCACGTCGGAGCGTCCCTCGACCTGCCAGAGGCCGGTCATACCGGGCCGGAGCATCTTGTAGAGCATCTGATCCTGCACCGGTCGGCGCTCGAGCTGTTCCGGAAGCAAGGGTCGGACGCCGACGAGGCTCATGTCGCCCCTCAACACGTTGAACAGCTGCGGCAGTTCGTCGAGACTGGAGCGGCGCAAGAACCGACCGAGCGGCGTGATCCGCGGATCGTCGGCGGCCATCTTGAAGTCGTTGTCCTCGAATTCCTGACGGAGTCGATCGTCAGCCATCACAGCCCGCTCGGCCCCGGTGTCCATCGAGCGAAACTTGAACATGGCGAACAGTTCACCATCGCGGCCAGGGCGCGCTTGCTTGAAGAGGGCAGGCCCGTCGCTAGTCAGCCTGACCGCTGCGGCGAGCGCCAACAGGAGCGGGGCGAGGAGGATGAGCGCGACCAGCGAGATGACGATGTCGAGAGCGCGACGGACGCGCTGTTGCGCGATGGAGTGTTGGGGAAGTGCGATGTCGAGCCGCTGCGGACCATAGGCACGGTCCTCGGTGACCTCCCATTCCTGCTCCCACAGCACGTCGAGGGATGAGATCTCCGTCGCTGCATGCGAGATGACCTCGTCGGCCTCACGCAACAGTCGGGTGTCGGCCCAATCACGGACATCGACGTCCTGATCGGGGGTAACAAGATCGGTCACACACCATCCATCGGTCCCCTGACCAGGAACTGAAGAGATATTGTCACGACGCAGATGAAACCTTGAACTTGTTCAAGAACAGAGGCAAATCCACCGATGAGCCGGTCCAAACTCGTCCGGTCTGTCGCTCAGCGATCCTGTTTCACGGCCTACTCCCGCTGATTGCCGGACGCGACGGCGCCCTCGGCCTGAGACCGCGACACGAGGGCGGGAAGTGCGATGACGGTCGACAGCCAACTCAGCACGATGATCGACGCCAAGAACAGGCCAACGATCACGTACGGCGTCAGGGACGAGAACAGCAGTGGGAGGAATCCGACCGCGACCACTGCGGCATTGCGACTCAAGGCTCGAGCCGGTTCCTCGGCGAACGCTTCAATCGCCAGCGCCGTGCTGCCAAGGTCACTACGGAGTTCCCTGAACCTCTCGACGAAGTGGATGGCGAAATCGACGCCGATACCGAGCACAAGCGTCGACAACACGGCAATGGGCATGTCGAAGTCCTTGCCCATCAAGCCAATGGCGCCGTACACGACAAGAATCGTCCACAGCACCGGCGCAATGCCGATGAGTGCCCACAGAACTGACCGGAACAGCACCGCGAGCAGCACGGTGATGATCAGCAGGGTGATGATGAAGCCCTTGAGCATGCCGGCGACCATTTCGTCCTGCCACACGACGTTCAAGTAGGTCTCCCCCGCCCAGTCTGAGGTCACTCCGTCGGGGAACGGCGTGACGGCCAGCTGCTGTGCAGTTACATCGAGCACCTCGTTCATCGCCTGGTTGTCGCCGTTGCGGAGCTGGAGGCGGAGGTTGGCCCTCGTTGTCGTGTCGTCGACCAGCGTGCCGACCAACGGCGATTCCGCACGCAGAGCGGCGAGTTGGTCGATCGCCTGCGGACCGTCCACTCCACCAAGGAGGTCGACGAACGAGGCTGAGGTACCAACGTTCACATCGGTCGCCCATCGTTCCTGCAGCGCGCTGACGACGGCAATCGTCTCGGGAGATGTAAGCATCTCAGGATCCTCTGCGTCGAGGATCAAGTTGGCGGCGAACGTCCCGGGGAGCTCGTCGTTCAAGCGCTCAGTGGCAACTCGCACCTCATGGCCAGATCGGAACCAGTTGACGGGATTGTCGTTGACCTCGATCGAAGCGATGGAGGGGAGAGAGATCGCGGCGATGAGTGCAACGCCACCGAGGACCAGAACGCGATGCCGTGCAGCCCCGGTTGGCAGGCGTCGAACGATCCGAGCGAACGTGCTGTCACCTGCAGCACTGCTTCCGACGGCCCGTGCGATCGACGCCTCGGGAACGAGCATCAGAACCGCGGGCAACAGGGTCATCGAGCCGAGCCAGGCGACAAGAACACCGAATGCGATGAACACGCCGAAGATCTGGACGGGAGGGATCGGCGTGATCGCCAGGGCCAGGAATCCGACGATGGTCGTGACGCTCGTGAAGGCGATGGGGCCAGCGAGCTCGTGGAACACGGTCCGGAGCGCGAACTCGCGCTCCTGGACGCGGCCGTACCTGTCGAAGAACTCGCTGATGACGTGCACAGCATCGAGGATCGCGATCGGCATCAAGAAGATCGGGATCATCGAGCTCATGATGTGCAAGCTGTTGCCAGAGCCGATCAGGAAACCCATCGCCCAAATCACCGAGAGCATCGCCACGAGCATCGCCGGTACGACCAGAACAAGACGGCGGAAGAACAGCAACATCAGCGCGAAGATCGCGAGACCGGCCATCGGTGCGAACAGGGCCATCTGCACGAACATCTGGTCGCCGAACGCTTCTTGGGCCAGCGGAAGTCCGGCAACATGGCGTTCGAGCCCTGCCAAGGCCGGTGATGTGTCGAGCAGCGCATTCGCAGCGTCACGCACCGGCTGGGCGTCGGACTTCGAATCCAAGGGGATGAAGAAGGCGAGCGTGTCGCCATCCTCGGACAGTACGTTGCCGCCGAGCAGCGGATCCTCGGCGATCTGAACGGCGAGCGCCTCTGCCTCACTGAGCGAGCCGGGAGCGGCGCCCGCGCTCGCCGTCCGGACACTGATCATCGTGGCTTCGGCGACGCCATCGAATTCTGCGACGGCATCGTGGAACGCGAAAGCCTCGTCGAGCGCCTCGGGGGTTGCGAGCGAACTGTCCGCGAACACCCCGACGACGATCATGTCTCCCGTGCCGAAGGTTTCGCGCATGTCGGCGTTGCGCAGGCGTACCGGAGCATCAGCCGAGAGCATGTTCTCCGGGTCTGTGTCGATGCTGATGCGGACGAAGAGGCCAGCGAAGATCGCCGTCAGGATCGCCGCGGCGATCAGCACACGCTTGGGCCGCGACATCGAAGCGTCCACCATTGCCATCGACGTCTTGGCAACGAAGCCCGTCGGCCGATGGTGATGCTGGGGGCCGTGCGGCGACGGTGGCATCTCGTCACTGGCCGATTCGGTGGGGCCAATCTGGGGTGGTGGCTTCGCCATCCCCCCACTCTGGCGGAATGTACGTACATGTCCACTCGGAGGACGAAATCAGATCCCCGAGCTCCCGAAAACCCAAAATCCTGCGCTCACTTCCCGCTGGGCGGGACGTGGACGCAGGATTTTGGGTTGCGGTGGGAAGGTCAGCCGATTGGCTCGGTGGCCTTGTTGGCGTCGTACGAGCCGTGCAGGTTCGCGAGGAACGCTGCCGGATCTTCGACGCCATCGTCGCTCGAGTAGAACGTCATCGGCTCGTAGTCGGGCGCCTCGATACCGAACTCGCGGTACTTCGGCATACCCGTACCAGCTGGGATCAGCTTGCCGAGGATGATGTTTTCCTTGAGGCCGATGAGGTTGTCAGCGCGGCCATCGATGGCGGCCTCGGTAAGCACCCGGGTGGTCTCCTGGAACGACGCAGCCGACAGCCACGATTCGGTGGCCAGCGATGCCTTGGTGATACCCATCAGTTCCGGGCGACCTTCAGCGGGACGCAGCGACTCTTCGACCATGCGACGGTTGGTGTCGCGGAAGCGCTTGGAGTCGACACGCTCGCCTGGCAGGAAGCCAGATCCACCCGGCTCCTGCACGCCGATACGACGCGTCATCTGACGCACGATCAGCTCGATGTGCTTGTCGTGAATCGACACACCCTGGTCGCGGTAGACACGCTGGACTTCCTCGACCAAGTAGAGCTGGGTCTCACGGATGCCCTTGATCTCCATGATCTCCTTCGGATCGAAGGGGCCATCGACGAGCGGATCGCCGGCCTTGACCGACTGACCGTCTTCGACGATCGGGCGAGCACCGAGCGGCAGGACCACCTCATGCTCTTCGCCAGCGTCGTCGATGACGACAACCGGGATGCCCTTGCCCTCGTCCTCACGGAGATGGAGCGTGCCCGTGGCCTTGGCCAGACGAGCCGAGCCCTTCGGGGTACGAGCTTCAAAGAGCTCGACGACGCGAGGCAGACCGCCAGCGATGTCCTTACCAGCCACACCACCGGTGTGGAAGGTACGCATCGTCAGCTGGGTGCCGGGCTCACCGATCGACTGCGCTGCGATGACGCCAACGGCCTCACCGAGCTCGATCATCTTGCCGGTTGCCAGTGAGCGGCCATAACACATGGCGCACACACCGAGCTCGGCATCACAGGTGAGCACCGAGCGAACCCGGAGCCGTGTGATCTTCTTGTCGTCGCGGAGTGCTTCCATCTCCTCGTCACCGACGATGGTGTTGCGCGGCAGCATCTTGCGGCCGTCTTCCATCGCCTTGGCGAGATCGGTGTCCTGCAGCAACGCACGACCGTAGAGCTTGGTCTCGATGTAGGAACGGGTGTTGGCCGTGTCGGGAGCAACGTCTTCGATCCAGACGCCGAGCGTCGAACCGCAGTCGTCTTCACGGACGATGAGTTCCTGGGCCACGTCGACAAGACGACGCGTCAGGTAGCCCGAGTCAGCAGTACGCAGCGCCGTGTCGACGAGGCCCTTACGGGCACCCGGCGTGGCGATGAAGTACTCGAGGGTTTCGAGGCCCTCACGGAAGTTCGACTTGATCGGGCGAGGAATCATGTCACCACGAGGGTTGGCAACGAGGCCACGCATGCCGGCGATCTGACGCATCTGCGTCATGTTGCCTCGGGCACCCGAGCCGACCATCATGTCGATCGGGTTGAACTTCGCTTCTTTGAACTCCCGCTCCATCTCAGCCTGCACCTCGGCGGTGGCATCGGTCCAGATGCGCACCTCCTGCTGACGGCGTTCGCCATCGGTGATGATGCCTCGACGGAACTGCGTCTCGACCTTGTCGGCCTGACGCTCGTACTCCTCCATCATGCCCTTCTTGGCTTTCGGAGTGCGCACGTCGTCGATGGACACGGTGATGCCCGACTGAGTGGCGAACCGGTAGCAGAGGTCCTTGATGTTGTCGAGCGCCTGGGCGATCTCGAACTTCGAGTAGTTGTCGGAGAGATGCTCGACAATGACGCCCATCTCCTTCTTGGTGACGAGGTAGTCGATGTGACCGAACTTGTCGGTGTAGCTCTCCTGGGTGACTTCGCCATTGGCGTCGACGAGCCGCTGCGGGAGCGCCTCTTCGAGCAGCAGGCGGCCGGCGGTGGTGGCGAACTCCT
>JAJCXU010000467.1 GCA_029263275.1 Ilumatobacter sp. | reverse complement strand
ACACTGTCGGTGCGAGCTTCGGGAAAGAGTTCCCACCCGTTTCCCAGCCACGACCATGCAGCATCCGGCGTCGCGTTGACATCGTGATCGCGTTGTTTGACGTAGGCGAGTTGAAACTCGGCGAGCATGTCCGCCCCGATGCCGTCGGTGCCCAGCGCAGTCCGATTCGCGAAGCGGGCCGGGTCCGCATAGCCCACCGAGTTGTTCATGTTCGATCGCGGGTTGTGCACGATCGTGCCGCGCAGGCCGTGGTCGGTCGGCAAGTGCACACCGTGGATGAGTAGCCAGTCGTCGCGAGTGAGATCGCGGATGCGGTCTTCCACCCCGATGTCGTCGGGGCCTTCAGCCACGTGGATGTGGACGCCCACGCCGTGCTTCACGGCGAGTTCGGCGGCGACCGCGAGGGAGTCAGCGCTGCAGGTGAACGCGGCATGCACACCGACCATGCCTGCTCGCATTCCGTTGCTGTGGTCGTTCGCGAGTTCGGCGAGGTAGCGATCGTTCTCGGCAAGTCCGCGTGCCGCGCCGTCTGCGCCATGACGATCGGTGATGCCGTACGTGGTGTTGATCCGCACACCGATCTCGTTGACCGCGTCGGCGATGACAGACAGCGACCCCTCGATGGCGTTGGGCGATTCGTGGTGGTCGATGATCGCGGTGGTGCCGGCTTCGAGTGCTTCGAGCGCACCGAGCTTGGCCGACCACTCGATCATGTCGAGGTCGAGCGCGGTGTCGAGCCGCCACCACACGTTCTCCAAGATCTCCAGGAAGTTCGTCGGGTCCTTCGGAGGCGGCGGCATGCCCCGCGCCAGCGACGAATATAGGTGGTGGTGCGCACACACCAGTCCCGATGTCGTGCCCATCTGCGAGCTCGCGCCAGTCACAGTTGTACCCGGCCCCGCTGTGACTCAGTCACAGTTGTACCCGGCCCCGCTGTGACTGGGTCAGGTCCAGGCGCTGGGGCGTTCACGGTTGCTCTCGTTGATCATCGGAAGTTCGTTGTGCCAGTTGCCGGAATGCTGACGGAGGGCTGCGGCCACTGCACCGGCCGTGGGCACAAGGCCGATTTCACCGACGCCCTTGATGCCGTAGGGCGAGTCGGGCTGCGGCGACTCGACGAGAATCACGTCGACCGACGGCATGTCCTTCGGGCGGATGATGTCGAGGCTCTTCAGCGTCGAGTTGATCGGGCGGCCCGTCTCGTCACACGGGAACCCTTCGTTCATGGCGTAGCCGAGCCCCATGTGCACGGCGCCTTCGATCTGGCCTTCGCACAACATCGGGTTGACCGCCCTGCCGACGTCGTGCGCTGCGATGACGTTCTCGACCGTGCCATCCTCGGCGAGCACGACGACCTGCGCCGCGTACCCGAACGTCGAGTGGATGATCGGATTCTCGATGGCATCGCCGGCCGCCTTCGCCGCCTCAATCTCGCCGAGCGAGTTGGTCCAGTCGACGCGGTACTCGCCTTCGTAGTCGACGCCGATTTCGCAGCCTCCGGCAATAGCCGCTTCGCATGCGGCCTTGACCGAGCCAGCACCCATCAGCGTGCCTCGGCTGCCCGTGGTCTGCCCCGCACCAAGTTCACGCGTCGAGTCGACGATGACTTCGATCCGCTCGGCATCAATGCCGAGTTCTTCGACCGCAACCTGCAGCGCCACGGTGTGGACACCCTGGCCCATCTCGGTCCAGCAGTGCCGCACCTCGACCTTGCCCAGAGCACCGTCGACGGATGCACGGAAGTGCACGACCGCCTTGGCGACTTCTTTGAAACCGTTGCCCAAGCCCGAGTTCTTCAAGCCCAGGCCGAGGCCGACCGGCTTGCCCGCAGCCATCGCCGCGTCGTACGCCGGTTTAACCGCATCGAGGCATTCTCGGGCGCCCTTGCACCCGTCGTCCATCACCTGGCCGGGACCCCACGTGACGCCCGGCGTGATGACGTTGCGGTTGCGGATCTCCCACCCGGTGATGCCGACCTGCTCGGCCAGCCGGTCGAGTACGCCTTCCATGGCGAACTGCGCTTGATTCGCACCGAAGCCGCGGAACGCGCCACAGACCGAATTGTTCGTCCGCGCGGCGACGGCCTCAACATCGACGTTGTCGACGACGTACGGGCCAGTCGCATGGCCAGCAGCCCGCTCCAGCACCTTCATGCCGACGGAGGCGTAAGGCCCCGAGTCGCCGATCATCCGCACCTTGATGGCAGTGAGCTTGCCGTCGGCGTCGCAGCCGGCGTGATACTCCATCCGGATCGGGTGCCGCTTGGGGTGCATCAGCATCGACTCTTCGCGAGACAACGTGATCTTCACCGGGCTGCCGGTGTGCCATGCCGCCAGCGCGGTGTGCGCCTGATTCGACATGTCTTCCTTGCCACCGAATGCGCCGCCGTTCGACACCAGTTCCGTCGTGATCCGTTGTTCGGAGATCCCGAGCATCGCGGCGATGTCATTGCGATCGTCCCAGATGCCCTGTCCCCCGGAGTAGACGTAGAGCGATCGGTCGTCGCCATCGCCTGACGGGACGGCGAGCGTCGACTCCGGCTCGAGGAACGCGTGCTCGATGCGTTGCGTCTGGAACGTCTCCGAGACCGTGAACGCGGAGTCTGCAAGCGCTTCGTCGACGTCGCCGCGGCTGTATGTGGATGTCGACAGCACGTTGCCGTCGAGTTCCCAGACGGCGGGTTCGTCGGAGTGGATCACGCGGACGGGATCAACCATTGGTTCGTGAACGTCGTAGTCGACGACGACGAGTTCGGCGGCAGCCCGCGCGATCTGGCGCGTGTCGGCAACCACCGCCGCGAGCACGTCACCGAGATACGAGGTGCGCCCACCCTCGGGGATCATCACGGGCCAGTCCTTGTGGATGATGCCGACACGTCGGGCCGCGGGAATATCGGCCGCGGTGAACACCCCGCGCACGCCCTCGAGCGCGCTGGCCGCCGACGCGTCGATCGACCGGATGTCGGCGCGAGCGTGGTCGGTCAATCGGAGGGCCCCATGCAGACAGCCGTCGGGGTTCATGTCGTCGATGAAGTCACGAATGCCCACCGACAGTTCGCGACCCTCGTACTTGGCGCCTCGCGAGCCGACGCCCTTCGGCTGCACGACGACGGGCACATTGTCCTGAGCAAGCGCCTCGACGGCGTCGAGCACCTTGATGTAGCCGGTGCAGCGACACAGATGGGCGCCGAGGTGACGCGACGCCTGTTCACGAGTGAGATTGGCGCCGTTCTTGTCGATCAATGCCTTGGTCCGCACGACGATGCCCGGCGTGCAGAAGCCACACTGCAGCGCACCACACGCGGCGAACGCGTCGGCCATGCGATCGACCTCGGCCTGATCCATTCCTTCGAGGCTGACGACCTCGGAACCCGCCACCTTCTCCATCGAGGTCTGACACGACACTCGCGCCTTGCCGTCGATGAGCACCGTGCAACAACCGCACTGACCCGTCGGCGAACACCCGTCCTTGGCCGACGTGATACCGAGTTCCTCGCGCAGCGCGGCGAGGAGATGCGGATGATCGTCGCGAGCGGTGACCGTCTCGCCGTTCAGGATGAATTCGCTCATGTTGCTCCCGCAGTGGGCTCAGAGTTACGCATGGGGTCAGGCCCCTTTCGTAACTCTTCGGGGATGGAAGGGTCGGCGGCAGCAGGAGCCAACGGACTGTCGATCGCGCTGATCAAGCTGTACATCTCGGGTCGCCGGTAGCGATCGAAGTCGAACAGGGTCTTCTTGTAGCGCTCGCACATGTCGAGATCGCAGCACGCCGTGACCAACTCGTCGCCGATCGTCGTCGCCTGGGCCACGACCTGACCAGACGGGGCGATGATCGCGGTCTGCGCCAACGACTCGACGCCTTCTTCGATCCCACCCTTGGCGACACCGACGACCCACGTGCCGTTCTGGTACGCACCCGCCTGCATCACGAGGTGGTTGTGGAAGGCCTGGAGCGGATTCTGTGATGGGTCGGGTGCGTAGTTGAGCGGTGTGTTGTAGCCGATGAGGACCATCTCGACCCCTTGGAGACCCATCACCCGATAGGTCTCAGGCCAGCGACGGTCGTTGCAGATCGCCATGCCGAAGATGCCGCCGAAGGCCTCATGCACGTGGAAGCCCTCGTGAGACTCTTCGAAGTACCGACGCTCGAGATGCTGAAACTGCCGCCACGGCTCGTGGTTTTCGTGTCCAGGCATGTGCACCTTGCGGTAGCGGGCCACGATCTCGCCGTCTCGATCGACGAGGATGGACGTGTTGTAGCGGTGTCGCACGCCGTCGCCGTCAGGATCGTTGCCATCGGTGAGCTCGGCGAATCCGAGGTGGAATCCGACGCCAAGACGTTTCGCTTCGTCGAACAACGGCTGCACTGCCGGGTTCGGCATCTCGGTCTCGTAGTAGCTGTCGAGTTCGGTCGTGTCGCCAGCGATGCCGGTCTCGTCACCCTCGTCGAGGAACCAACGCGGGAAGAACGTGGTCAGTGCCAGCTCGGGAAACACGACCAGCTCACAGCCCTGTTCAACACCTCGGCGGAGCAGCACCAGCAGCCGCTCGACGACCTCGGCGCGCGTTTCGGTGCGGGAAATCGGGCCCAACTGGGCGGCACCGACGACGATTTCTCGGGTCATCCGAACTCGGTTTCTGCAAGTGTGAGCATGGTCTGAAGCAGCACGTTGGCCCCCGCCTCGAGATCTTCGGGTTCGGTGTACTCGGTGACGTTGTGGCTGATGCCATTGACGCTCTTGGTGAAGATCATCGCGGTCGGGCAGACGCGAGCGAACATCTGAGCGTCATGACCGGCCCCCGACGGCATGCGACGCGACGAAAGTCCGAGGACGTCAGCGGACTGCTGCACGATGTCGATGACGCGGGCATCGAAGTCCACCGGCTCGAACCGGGCAAGCGTTCGCGTCTCGACACCCACGCCTTCAGCGTCGGCCGTGGTCGCGACGAAGCCCCGAAACCTCGTTTCTGCACGCTGCAACGTTGCTTCGTCTGTATTGCGCAAGTCGACCGTCATCGTGGCCGTCGATGGCACGACGTTGACCAGGTTCGGCATGAGCGTGATCGCCCCGACGGTGCCGACTTGCGGTTCGCCAAACTCATCGGTGAGCTCGCGGACTTGGGCCGAGATGCGAGCAGCGACGTAGCCGGGGTCGT
>JAJCXU010000466.1 GCA_029263275.1 Ilumatobacter sp. | reverse complement strand
GGCGAGTCGGCGCTCGTGGGCACCGCGCACGGGCTCGCTCAGGCGGAGACCGATGAACACGAGCACGATGGTCGGCACGGCGAAGACGAGGAACGGGGCCCGCCACCCGAACTGGAACGCGAGCAGCCCCGCGACGATCGGCCCGACGATTGCGCCGACCGCGTTGGCGGCGCGGTGGAAGCTGTACACCTTCGGACGTCGGTCGGGCTCGAACCAGTCCGCGAGCAATGAGTTGTGTGTCGGGTCGTTGACCGCCTTACCGATGGCGGAACCGGACCGAGCGAACCCGAGCATCACGATGCCGGTGGCGAGGCCGGTCATGAACGAGAAGCACGCCCACATCGACGCGCCGATCAGTGCGATGCGCACACGTGGGTACCGGTCGGCGAGGCCGGCAATCGGAACTTGGAGCGCGAGTGCGAAGGCGAGCACCGTGGCGATGAGGACGAGGAGACCGGTGAACCCCAGACCGAATTCGTCGCGAATCTCGGGCGCGAGGATGGCGAAGGCAGTGCGATCGAGTTCGTCGACGGCGTTCAGCCCGAACAGCACCAACAGTGCGAACAATGGCCCGTCGCCGGTGATCGACCGGAACCAGCCCTCGTGTTCGGGCTCCGTTGCATCAGGGGTGGTGATCGCTTCGGTCATGTTGCGAGCACCTCCTCATCTCGCGACGACGCATCATCGTCTGGTGTGTGGAGTTCGTCGTTCACTGGTTCGAGGTCGCCGGACTGATCGCCTTCGACGATGCCTTGGCGCTTGCCGAACCACCGGATGGTGAGGTCGCGCAGGTCGTACCAGAGGCCGGCGAGGCCTCCCGGGGCGACGAGGAGCACGCCGAGGACACCGATGCTGCTGGCGAGCAGTCGCCACGATCCGGTGAGCCAGAAGAACGTGCCGTTGAAGTACAGCGAACCAAGGAAGGCGCCGAGGACCGTGCCCATACCGCCGACAACTGCGGCGGTGAACACGAGCAGATTGAAGCCAGCGTCGTCGGCAACGAACGACTGTTGATGGTGCACGCTGACCGACCCGGCAAACGCAGCCAGGAAACCCGAGATCGCGAACGCGGTGAGCTTGGCGCGTACGGGGCTGACGCCGTATGACTCGACTGCCGCTTCGTTGTCGCGCAGTGCGATGAGGACTCGACCCGTGCGGCTGTTGCGGATGCCGCGCATCGCGACGGCGGCGAGGAGCATCGCGACGAGCGACACGTAGTAGATCGCCGTCGAGGACGACCAGTCGATGACGCCGAAGATCGGATTGCGCTCGACTCGTTCGGTCGGAATCCAGTCGAAGAATCTGGGGTTGAGCACGTACTGGCTGACGGTGATCGCAAACGCCAAGGTGGTGACGGCGAGGTAGGCGCCACGGAGCCGAAGTGCTGGCACACCGACGACGAGCGACGCCAGGGCACCGACGCACCCTGCGGCCAAGGTGGCGAGGGTGAAGTCCCAGTGCCAGCGCTGCGTGAGCCAGGCGCTGGTCGCGCCGCCGACGAGCGCGAATGCGAGCTGGCCGAGCGATAGCTGACCGGCCCAGCCGGTGAGGATGCCGAGCGACATCAGCGTGATGGCAAACAGGAAGATCAATCCCATGCGGACGACGACGGTCGTACCGAACAGGTTCGGGAAGAACAGGATGAACGCCACGATGGCGGCGATGCCGACCACGCGCCCGATACGCACGATCGGGAGCTGTGCATAGATCGCAGCGACGGGTCGGGCTTCGCCGACGCTCTGCCAGGCCGTGGTGTCGACCTCGGACCGCACCCCGCGAGATGGTCGTGTGAGGAGGCCGACCACGATGACGACACCGGTGATGGCGCCCATCTTCGCCTGCGCTTCGATCGACCCCGAATTCCAGACGACGGCTTCCTGCAGGACGCCGAGCGCGATCGACGTTGCGAGAATGGTCGGCAGATGGATGAGCCGCCCGAGGGTGAGCGCGGCGAGCGAACGGAGGAGCAGGAGCAAGCCGAGTGCGCCGCCGACCGGGAGGCCGTACACGCCGCTGCGCAGGAACAACGCGAGGAACCCGAGAATGGTTGCGAGTGACCAGACCACACTCTGCAGGCCCTTCACGGGGATGCCGAGCATGCTCGCCCGGCTCGGCAGTTCGGCAGCGGCGCGGATCGCGATGCCGAGCCGGGTGTAGCGAAGCAGCACGCCGATCCCGACGATGGCGACCGGGGCCATCACGAACACGAGCACGTGATTGGCGTTGAAGACCCGTGTGCCGATCTCGAAATCGATGTCGAATGGTGCGTCGATGCGCTGGGATTGCACGCGAGCTCCCCACCACCCCGGCAGGAAGAGCGCACAGACGCCGATCAGTTGCGCGACGCCGATCGTGGCGACGGTGACGACGAGGCGAGGGGAGTTGAAGAATCGGCGGATGATCAGGAACTCGACGGCGACGCCGAGCACTGCCGCCGCGACGAGACCGATGCCAAATGACAGGTACCAACTGATCCCCGACTCGATGATCAGCATCACGGTGAGTACGGCGGGCAGGAGCCCGAGTTCCGCGGCGGTGAAGTTGAGGACGCGGTTGGCGCGGTAGACGAGGTACATCCCGAGCGACACCAGACTGGTGATCAGCCCGAGGACGAGACCCGCCACGATCGATCCGGCCGGGGCAGGAAACCAGATCTGCTGGACCACGATCAGCAGCGCCGGCCAGACGAGCCATTCGAGTCGCTTGAGCGGATCCGGAATGGTGAACGCGCTCATGCGGCGCTGTCGATTCGATGGCCGTCGCGCAGAACGAGGTACTGCCGATCGGGGTCGTTCTGTAGCTCGCGCGCTGGCGGCGACCCGCTGCTCGGGTCACCGCGGAGGACTTCGACACCGTCGGGGGCGAACTGCAAGATGTAGGCCTTGCGCACGGCTTCGGTGGTGTTGGGCCCGGTCCGGTGCGGCGTCAACGAAGAGAACACCACGGCACTCCCGGCACTGATCGGAGCGGCAATCGCGGCCGGGTGATCGGCAAAGCACTGCAGCCCCAGCGGATGTACGTACGTGTGAGTCAGCGTGCCCGTTCGGTGCGTTCCGGGCGCGACCCACGGACAGCCGTTGTCGACGGTGGCATCGTTCAGGGCGAGCCAGATCGTGAGGTACTGCTGTGGCTCGATGAAGGTGTAGCCGTTGTCCTGGTGCCACGGGAACTCGCGGGGTTTCTGCGGCTTCTTGTACACGAGTTGATCCCAGTACAACCGAACGTCGGGCCCGATCAGGTCGTGGCAGATGTCGGTGATCGACTCGAGGCGGCTGACCCGTCGTGCCACCTCAGACGTCAGCACAGCGTGCGTGGAGAAGGTGATCGCATCTGCTTCGGAGAGCACGAAGCGATCGTCGGGTTGGGCCCGGACGAAGGCGTCAGCCTCGGCTTCGAGCGCGTCGAGCTGAGCGGTCAAGTCAGCGAGGGTTGATGCATCGAGAACGTCCTCGACGATGAGCCAGCCATCGGCGTCGAACGACCGGGTCTGCGCGTCGGTGAGGCGTCGCGGCGGTTGTTTGGCGCGCTGCCACTCGAAGTCCGTGCACCAGGGATGGCGCACACCAACGAACGGCGCGGGGTTCACGACAGATCGATACGGCGTTCCAGCACGAACTCGTACTCGAGGTAGGAATTGACGTGTTCCTGGCCCGGCGCCGGCGGGATCAGTTGCGCGGATTGCAGCAACATCCATCCGTCTTCGAGGGCGCGAACGCCGCTCGAATATGGCGGACCTCCCGGTGTCTTCGAGTCGGGCAACGGTGGGCCGGCCCCTTGTGTGCCGTCGTGAAAGGCCCACCCGATGACCCTGTCGTCGAGCGAGGCTCCGTCCATCCAGAGGTAGAGGACCTGTTGTCTCACGGTCATGCCGGTGCCTTCACGTCGCCGCGCGCGCTGCGCGCTGTTCGAGGCGGGTGAGGTAGTAGTCGACGTCGAAGTCGGCGTCGCCGCTGAGGTATCGCCAGAGCAATGCACGTTGGAGTTGTGCGTTCCGGTAGTCGGTGACACCCATCCACGGCGGCATCGATCGGAGCGTCTCGGCGACGCTTCCACTCTGCATGCGAGCGAAGATGTGGTCCGTCGAGCGGCCCTGCACTTCATCGAAGTCGGACAGGTTCCAGAGCCTGACCTGGGGTGCGGTTGGATTGAGGCGCACCTTGTGCATCCATCGGTCGGGCCCAGGGTTGGGTTGGCCCGCATGCCACAGGCCGTGATGGAAGACGAACACTGTGCCGGCCTTGCAGCTCACCTGCTGCTCGCCGGCGATGTGCTGATAGCGACCGATGCCAGCGGACCGCACCCGTGTGAGGTGACTGGCGGGTACGAATCGGGTGCCGCCTTCGCCGGGCTCGACGTCGTTGGAGAACCAGAAGAGTTGGACGTCGAAGGTGGGGTCGTCCGAGTCGGTGCTGGCGTCGACGTGCAACGGCTGTCGGTGCGTTCCGCCGGACGGGATGTAGTGGACCCAGTCGTGATCGAACTCCGGGTTGGCGCCGACGAGGGAGGTGATGATGCCGCGGATTTGCGGGAGGCGGAGGTACTCCCCGATGACCGATGGTTTGGGGTAACACTCGTCGAGCGGGGTGCCCGAGTGCGGTGGACGCATGGCCTCCAAGTCGTCCGACGGCAGCAGGCGCCCGGCGTTGAGTCGCGCGAGTTCGGCGACTGCCCGTTCGTTGATGTCGGTGGG
>JAJCXU010000465.1 GCA_029263275.1 Ilumatobacter sp. | reverse complement strand
ACTGGGTGGTGGCGATGCGCGGCGTCGACACGGTCGCAGAACTCGGCGACACGCCGGAACTCGCCTGGCTACACGCCTTTCTTGCCGGGAGCGAACACCTCGATGGCATCGACGATGCAGCACCGAGCGACATGGTCTGGGCGCACCTCGTGTCGTCGGGCATGTATGTCGCGGCAGGACGCTCCGAACGTCCGATTCACGAACGTGAGCGTGTGCGGGTCAGCCTGCTCGCCCGTCTCGCAGACGCCCTGCTGTAGGGCTGCCTGGACAGAGGGCGGTCAGTCGGCCCAGTTGCGTGAGCGATCGACGGCGCGCAGCCACTGCTGATGCTGTGCGTTGGCGGCATCGCGATCGGCGACAGGGGAGAACGAGGCGTCGAGGGTCCACTGTGCGAGCACCTCATCAGGGGTTGCCCAGACTCCTTCGGCGAGGCCGGCGAGGAACGCCGCGCCCAACGCTGTGGTCTCCTGGTCGACCGGTCGCAGTACATCGACACCGAGTTGGTCGGACTGGATCTGGCAGAGGAAGTCCATCACCGACGCTCCGCCGTCGACGCGGAGTTCTTTCAGCGCCGTACCGCTGGCGGCCACCATCGCATCGACCACATCGCGTGTTTGATACGCCATCGACTCGACTGTCGCCCGCGTGATCTCGGCGCGGCCGGTGCCGCGTGTGATGCCGACGATGGTGCCTCGCGCATACGGATCCCACCACGGAGAGCCGAGGCCAGCCAGTGCAGGAACGAAGTACACGCCACCTGTGTCGTCGACCGACTCGGCAAGCGGCCCGGTCTCAGCGGCATTGTCAATGATGTTGAGGCCGTCGCGTAGCCACTGAATCGCGGCGCCGGTGACGAAGATTGCGCCTTCGAGTGCGTAGTGCGTCGTGCCGTCGGCGAGCGTCCATGCCACGGTGGTGAGCATCCCCTCGGTCGGCGGTGGACACGTCTCGCCCACGTTCAACAAGACGAATGACCCGGTGCCGTAGGTGTTCTTCGCCATGCCGGGCTCGACGCAGGCCTGGCCGAAGAGCGCGGCCTGCTGATCGCCGGCGACGCCGCTGATGGGGATGTCGGCAGGGACACCGCAGCGTTCGGAGGTGACGCCGATGCGTCCGCTCGACGGCACGATGTCGGGAAGTGCGGACATCGGAACGTTGAGCAGCGAGCACAAGTCGGAGTCCCAGGTGCGGGTACGGATGTCGCACAACATGGTGCGACTTGCGTTGGTGACGTCGGTGGCGAAGATCTGGCCTCCGGTGAGATTCCAGATCAGCCACGCATCGATCGTTCCGAGGGCGAGGTCGTCATCGACGGGAATGTCCCGCTCGCGGAGCAGCCACTCGAATTTGGTGCCGGAGAAGTAGGGGTCGAGGACAAGACCGGTGCGTTCGCGAACGAGGTCGAGGTGCCCGGCTGCGGTCAACTCATCACAGCGGTTGGCGGTGCGCCGGTCTTGCCAGACGATGGCAGTGCCATACGGGTCGCCCGTCGAGCGGTTCCATGCCAGCACGGTTTCGCGCTGGTTGGTGATGCCGATGGCGGCCACGGCATCGCGCCCGACTTGGGTGATGACCTCGTTGAGCGTGGCGACGACGGCGTCCCAGATTTCGTTTGCGTCGTGCTCAACCCACCCAGGTTGGGGATAGTGCTGCGTGAACTCCCGGTACGACGCAACAGTGGGCGAGTCGTCGGTGAACACGGCGCGGCTGCGTACACCTGTGGTTCCGGCATCGATGGCGATCACACATCTGGTCACGCCGATCAGAGTAGTCAGCGGCGGCGGTTCTTCTTGGCCGGAGGGCGGTTCCCGCCGCCGGCTGTCCGGCTGGTCGGAGCGACGGGGCGCCGCTCTGCGGGCCGATCGTCGTCGTCCTTGGACGAGGACTTCGACGACGATCCGTCTGGCTGTGTCCGCATCTCCTTGAGTGTCTTGCGCTCATAGCCGAACTTGGCCAGGATCCAGCCGAAGCCAAGGTAGAGCGGGCCGCTGATCAGGACGCCTGCAACGGCACCGAGGGCATTGCCGTCGTTGAACAGCAGCAGGAAGACCGCGGACATGATGGCCGCGTAGATCAACCACTCGCGAATGAGTCGTTGCCACGGAACCGGTCGAGTGCTGTCCCACGCCATGGAACCAGTCCTATCAGGTGATCGTCCGATTGAGCGCCAGTACCGCACGTTTCCGAACACTGCGTGCCGCCTCTCATCGTGGGGCCTACGATCACGGACGTGCGCGTCGGAGTATTGACCGGAGGAGGCGACTGCCCTGGGCTCAATGCAGTGATCCGCGCCATCGTGCGGAAGGGAGAACGTCACTACGGCGACGAACTGGTCGGATTCCTGAATGCGTGGGACGGTGTCATGGAACGTCGCACCGTTCCGCTCTCGGTCGAGTCCATGCGGGGGATGCTGCCGCGGGGCGGCACCGTCCTCGGTACACGACGGGGGAGTCCATTCGACACCGAAGATGGAGTCGACCGCGTCAAGCAGACAATGAGCGACCTCGGCCTCGACGGTCTCATCGTGATCGGCGGAAACGGCAGCCTCTCGGTCGCTTGTCGGCTGTTCACCGAGCACGGCGTCCGGGTGATGGGCGTGCCGAAAACGATCGACAACGACATCGTCGGCACCGACGTCACGTTCGGGTTCAACACGGCGGTACAGATCGCCACCGACGCAATCGACCGGCTGCACACGACCGCCGAGAGCCACGACCGAGTGATGGTCGTCGAAGTGATGGGCCGTCACACCGGCTGGATTGCTACGTCGGCGGGTATTGCCGGCGGTGCAACGGCCGTGCTGATCCCCGAGATTCCGTTCGACATCGACGAACTCTGCACGCGTTTGAGTCGCCGCCATGATCGCGGTCGGTTCGCGTCAATTGTCGTGGTGGCCGAAGGTGCCGAACCACTGCCCGGCACGCTCGAGATGGAAGAGAAGGTGCTCGACCGATTTGGTCACGTCGTGCTCGGCGGTGTCGCCACACGCATCGCCATCGCCATTGGCGAGCGCACCGGATTCGAAACGAGAGTGGTGCAACTCGGGCACGTGCAGCGCGGCGGTACGCCGACGGCGTTCGACCGCGTGTTGTCAACCCGCTTCGGTGTCGCGGCGATCGATGCTGCCCACGATGGGGCCTGGGGGCAGATGCCGGTGCTCCGGGGCGAGAAGATCGTCCAGGAACAGCTCACCGTTGCGGTCGGCAAGACCCGCACGGTCGACATGGACCTGTACGAAGGCGTCGCCAAACACTTCTTCGCCTGACCCGGCGCTCGATTCAGCTGTTGGCAGTGGGAATGGCGGGATACGCCGGCTGTGACGACTCGACGAAGCCGGGGTAGTCGTAGATGGTGAGTGGCCGATCGGTGTTCTCTCCATCGCCGAGTGGCCACACCTGGTTCTCGCCGCCGATCTGCAACCGAAGGCTCTCGACGCCCTCGATCTCGTTCGCCGTTGCGACGAGTTGGGCCACCGCGATTCGCAGGGCATCGGATGTCAGGTCGCGGAAGACATCGTTCACGTTGACGGTGAGGATCCGGCCACGCAGGCGTGCTGTATCGATTTCCAAGCCGTCGGGCAGGTTGCTTGCCAGGCCGGCCTCGCGCTCTGCGCTGTTGGGCCCCTCGATCAGCGACGTCAAAATGCTCTCCGCGTCGCTCGGGACGGCGCGTCGCACCGATCTCAGCCGTGCCTCTTGGTCGCCCGCTGCCGGGGCAACGAGGAAGACGCGGTTCGACCCGGCGGCGGCGTCGCCGGTGGCTTGTGCGCCGAACTGGCCGCGCTCGCGTTCGGGGACCGGGCGCGCCGCGTCATCGACTTCGATGGCGCAGCCGGCGAGAGACAGTGCGACGCACATGATGGTGGTGACAAGCCGGCGCATCAGTCGTCGAGCTCCGAGGCCATCAGTTCGATCACAAAGCGTGCGCCTGACTCTCCGTCGAGGCGGTCTTCGACCCACACGCGTCCTCCGTGCATCTTGATGTGTTCGTCGACCAGCGAGAGCCCGAGTCCCGCGCCTTCGCTGCCGGTGCGTCGGCCGGCACCGCCGCCACGTGCGAAACGTTCGAAGACGAGCTCGCGTTCCTCGACCGGCACCCCGGCGCCGCTGTCGACCACGGCGATCTGGATGTGGGCCATTGGTTCGTCGTCCGGCTCGACCACGTTGATGAGGATCTCTGGTTCGCCACCTCCGTATGCCAAGGCATTGTCGATGAGGTTGGCAATGACGCGTGCAAGTCGTCGCTTGTCGCCGCGAATCAGCGCGAGCTCGGAGCGCTCGGACACACGGAGCGAGAGTTTCGGCGCCGCACTGACGGCAACCGCCTGCCTGACGAATTCGGCGGCGAACAGCTCCTCCATGTGGAGTCGAATTGCACCCGCATCGAACCGCGAGATCTCGAGCAAGTCTTCGACCAGGCCCTGGAACCTGACGACATCGCCCGACAGCAGGTCGAGCGCCGACTGGGCGCGCTCGGGCAGATCGCCGCGCCGGGCTTCCATCACCTCGACCGATGCCGACAGCGTCATCAACGGAGACCGCAGTTCGTGGCTGACGTCAGACGCGAAACGAGCGTCACGTTCGACTCGCTGCTGCAACGCCTCAGCCATGTCATTGAACGAGTCGGTGAGCACCCCGAGGTCGGGGTCAGCCGTGGTCTCGAGGCGCGTGTCGAGCCGCCCGCCGGCGATGGCGGAAGCTGCCTGGGCCGCGGTCGAGAGCGGCCGCACCGCACGACGCGACGAGAAGATGCCGAGGAGCACGCCGAGCCCGGTCGAGATCAGCGATGCCAATACGAGGTTGAATCGGACGCTGTCGAGCGTCTCGACTTGATCGGCCAGGCTCGTGAATTGAAAGTAACCGCCGAGGTCGGGGACCTCCCACCCGACGAGCACGTTGAGCTCGTCACCGACGCGAACGATCTGCTTCGACGGTTCGCCACGGACGAGCACGTCCTGCACCATGTCGGGGGGCAGCACCGAGTCGACGTAGGGCGGCACGCCGCCACTCCATTGGTCTTGGTAGCGAATCAAGAACCGCTGGACACCGATGTTGGTGAGCGACTCTTCGGCATTCTGTGCGGTCGGCGGATTCGAGCGGAGGTTTTGCGCCACGCTCTGAGCGTTACGCAGCGACGTTCGAACCGCCGCCGTTTCGGCCTGACGAACCAGGTTGTTCTGTGTCAGCCCGTACGTCGTGACGGCGAGAAAGACAGACAGCGCGATCGACCCGATCGTGATCGTGAGCAGGATGCGGCGTCGGAGCCCCAGCGCGTCAGGGCGTGACTTGCGAAGCAGGCGACGGAACCAGCCGCCTTCGCTCACGTCTGGAGCCGGTAGCCGAGCCCGCGGACGGTGACCACGTGACGCGGGTTGGCCGCGTCGGATTCGACCTTGGTGCGCAGACGACGGATGTGCACGTCGACAAGACGGCCGTCTCCGAAGTAGTCGTAGCCCCACACCTTGTCGAGTAGTGCTTCTCGGCTGAGGACCTTGCCGGGGCTCTCAGCGAGCTCGCACAGCAACCGGAACTCGGTCTTGGTCAGATGGACTTCAACGCCTTCGCGCAGCACCTTGCCTTCGTCGGGGATCAACTCGAGATCACCGAAGACCAGGCGGGCATGGCCGGGAGCGCTGGGTCGGATGCGGCGCAGGAGCGCCCGGATCCGAGCGGACAGTTCTTTCGGTGCGAATGGCTTGGTGAGGTAGTCGTCCGCCCCTGCTTCGAGGCCGGCGACGACGTCGTGGGTGTCGTTGCGTGCCGTGACCATGACCACGGGGACATCGCTGGTGCGCCGCAGCGTGCGGCACAATTCGAACCCATCGATACCCGGGAGCATGATGTCGATCAGTACGACATCAGGCGCCGACCGGTTGAACTTGTCGATTGCCTCTTCGCCGCTCTCAGCTTCGTCGACGATCCAACCCTCGTCTTCGAGCGCGAGTTTGACCGCCGACCGGATTCGTTCGTCGTCTTCGACAGCGAGGATGCGTGTTCCCACACCCCCATGATGGCCCAAATCGCACCTGCATGACGACCATGGGGACCCTCCTGGACGAAAAATCTTCAGATTCTTGTCGGGATCGGTCAGTTGGACGCCACATTGATGGCGCTGCGTAGTGCCTCGTGGATGCCCGGCGCCGCCGCGATGGCGCTCTGTTCGTCGGGGGTGCCGCCATCGAATCCGGACACACGTGCCCCTGCCTCGACGGCGATGAGCAAGCCTGCGGCCATGTCCCAGGAATTCAGGTGTTCTTCGAAGTACGCATCGAGGCGTCCACACGCCACGAACGCCAGGTCCATGGCGGCGGACCCGAACCGGCGGATGTCGCGCACCTGCGGCAAGAGTGAGCTGATGCGATCGACTTGGGCGGCGCGTCGTTCCTCGATGTAGCTGAACCCTGTTCCGACCAGACTCATCGAAATCGTGTCGACGGCACTCGCCGAGATCGAGATGCCGTTCAAGGTGGCGCCGCCTGCCTCGTGGGCAGAGAACATCTCATCGGTGACCGGCACGTACACGGCACCGGCAATCGCATCGGTGATCGGCCCGCCACTGCGCACCGCGGCCACCGACGTGCTCCATGCGGGCAGGTCGTAGAGGAAGTTGGCCGTGCCGTCGATGGGGTCGATGTGCCACTCGATGCCACTGGTGCCGCTGTCGGCCGCACCTTCCTCGCCCACGATGGCGTCGTCGGGTCGGAGCCGCCGGAGTTCGCCGACGACGTACGCCTCGGCCGCCCTGTCGAATTCGGTGACAGGATCGGTGACGCTGGATTTCGTGTCGTGTTCCGGAGGTTGCCCGACCGGCAGACTGCGCCGGCCAGCCAGTGCGACAGTCCCAGCGGCCCGGGCCAGATCCTCGGCCAACGTCCGGAGGCTCGCAGGATCAGCGTCGTGGCCAGCGCCGTGTTCAGCGGGGGGCATGGCCGGCGTCATTGCGGTCTTCGATCTCTCGCCACTCGCCGAGCGCCCGCATGACGAGTACGGCAACGATGGCCATGCCGCCAGCGGCGACGACCGCGCCGCTGAGGATGCCCAAACCGAGCGGCAATCCGCAGTCACCCTCGCACTGCAGCGAGATGAGTGAGTAGCCGATCAAGGCGCCGGCGAAACCGCTGAGGCAGATGGCGACGAACGCCCCGACTCGAACGCCGACCGACGGCAGTGCTGACAACGGGCGAGCGGTCTCTTCCATCTCGGATGAGGGTATCCGCGAGACCGGCGGCGACGGCCTGGTTTGCGTGCTTCAGACCGATCTGGTGCGAAGGCTCGGAATGATGTCCGTTGCGATCCGTTCGAACGCCGATACCTGTGACGGGTCGGTCGGGTAGTAGAGGCCGATGTCGGTGTAGCCAACGGCTATCAGCGAACGGACGATCCGCACGAAGAGCTCGTCATCGTCGTAGTAGCGGAGTCGTCCACCGCTGCTGCGCGCCTCGGCGTCGAACAGATTGGCGCTGCGCCGAAGTGTGGCCGGGTCACGGCCGATCTCTTCACACAGGGAATCCATCAACGTGGAGCGGGCTGCGAGCTCGGTGAGCTGCACATCGAA
>JAJCXU010000464.1 GCA_029263275.1 Ilumatobacter sp. | reverse complement strand
ACCAGCAGATCGAGAACTACTTCTTCGCGCCGCGCATCACCGCGCGCACGATGGAGCTGCACCCTGCTGTCGCCTTCGGCGCAGCACTGGGCGGAGCGTCGCTGCTCGGCGCGGTCGGTGCGATTCTCGCGCTTCCGGCGGCGGCGATGTTCCAAGCACTGGCGAGCGACGCTGGCCGGCGCTATGACGTGGTCGACAACGAACTCACCGATATCCAGCCACCCAAACGGTCTCGGGGTTCGTCGGCTCATCCGAGTGCGCAGGCTGACTCTCCCAACACTCCATGACCCGATTCGAAGAGACGCGGTTCACGAGTGAATCGTTTGCGCCGATCGCTGTCGCGATTCGCAGCGACTTCGATGAGTCGCTCCATCACGGCGCTGGCATCGTGCTCGATGAGCATGGCGCGGTCGCATCCGAGCTCGGTACAGGCGATGTCATGGTGTATCCGCGGTCGTGTCTCAAACCGCTGCAAGCCGATGCGATGATCGCTGCCGGAGTCGAGCTCACCACCGAGCAGTTGGCGGTGGCGTGCGCGAGCCACAGTGGCGAACCGAACCATCTCGACACGGTGCGCACGATTCTCGGCGCGTCGAATCTCTCCGAGGACGATCTCGCCAACACGGTCGCTCGACCATATGGCGCCGCCGCCCGCAAGGCACTACGCGACGCGGGGGTGCCGCCGTCGTCACTGCAGCAGAACTGCTCGGGTAAACATGCCGCCATGCTTGCCACCTGCCGACTTCGCGGGTGGCCGATCGACGGCTATCTGGCTCTCGACCATCCGCTCCAGCAGATGATCGCGGCGCACATCGAAACGCTCACCGGAGAGCCGATCGCGCACATCGGCATCGACGGTTGCGGCGCGCCGACGCACGCGTTCAGCCTCCGGGGACTCGCCGCCGCCTTCGCCACGTTGGCCCGCGGGTCGCGGGCGGCGAGCGCGATGCGGGCTCATCCTGAACTGGTCGGCGGAACAGATCGCGATTGCACGGCGTGGATGAGGGCGCTGCCGGGGCTCATCGCGAAGGAGGGTGCCGCAGCGGTGATGGCGGGCGCTTTGCCCGACGGGCGAGCATTTGCCTACAAGATCGCGGATGCAACCGATGATGCCCGGAAAGTGGTGATGCCGGAAGCACTCAGGCTGCTCGGTGTCGATGCCACCACCATTGCCAGCAATTCGAACATCGCGCACGTCGACGTCCTCGGACACGGGGAACCGGTTGGTCGACTCGTTCCGCTCGAGTGGCCACGACGAGGATGACGGGCGTGAGCAATCCGATCGATTTCGTCAGCCTCGACAAGGAGGCCTTCGAGTACGGAACGGTGGAGCAGGTGGCGCCGGGCATCCGCCGAGTCATCGCCAAGAACCCATCGAAGTTCACGTACCACGGCACCGGCACGTACATCATCGGGGAAGGCGACGTGGCCGTGATCGACCCGGGCCCGAAACTCGATTCCCACCGGGAGGCGCTCGCAGCTGCGCTCGATGGCGACACGGTCCGGACCATTCTGGTCACGCACTGCCATGCCGATCACTCGCCGCTCGCGGCATGGCTGCACGCCGAGACCGGTGCTCCCACCGTGGCCTTTGGCCCGCACGATCGACCCGACGCCGAGCCATGGGACATCGGGACCGACCCCGAAGGGTTCGGTGTGGCTCCACCGTCTGATGATCCCGACGCAGAGGCCGACGATGCCGAGCCGGAGATCAAGATCGAGGAATCGACGGACCACGCGTTCGCCCCGGACATCGTCGTCACGAGTGGCGACGTCGCGGCGTCCGGCTTGATCGGTTCGCGGCCCTGGACCGCGACCGCGCTCCACACGCCGGGCCACACGTCCAACCACACATGCTTCGCCTTCAACGACGGCACGACGACGTCGCTGTTCAGTGGCGATCACGTGATGGGGTGGAGCACCACCGTGGTGTCACCGCCGGACGGCGACATGGCTGCCTACTTCGACTCATTGCGCGTCGTGGCGGGGCGAACCGACGATGTGATCATCCCGACACACGGGTCGCCGATCACCGACCCACAGGCGTATGTCCGTCAGTTGATCGCTCACCGCGCGGCGCGCGAACAGCAGATCGTCGACGCAGTCCGCCGGGGGCTCACGACCATTCCGGCGATGGTCACCGAGTTGTACGCAGCGGTCCGCGTCGAACTGCACAAACCCGCCGCGCGCAGCGTGCTGTCGCATCTCGTCAAACTGGTCGACGACGGCGTCATCGCGGTCGACGGTGTGGGCAAACCTCGCCTCGACACCACCTACGCCCCCACCTGACGCTCACGTCCGGACCCGGTGCAAACGTGAGAGACGATTCACGTCGGGACCGGGTGCAGACGTGAGTGGGCAGCTGATGGGTTAGATCGCGATGTCGTCTGGGTCGGTGTCGGGTTGCTCGGCGTCGACCTCGGCTCGATTGCGAGCGAAGATGTCGGGCGGCTCGCTCCATGAGTCGGGCAGCGTGCCGGCCCGCGCGTGCTCAATGGTCGTCCACACCCGCTCGGGTGTGCACGGCAAGTCGATGTGGCGCACGCCGAGGTGAGCCACCGCGTCGATCACGGCATTCTGGACGGCAGGTGTCGACCCGATCGTCGCTGCCTCGCCGATGCCCTTCGCTCCGAGCGGATTCAGCGGAGTCGGCGTCTCGGTCGAGACGGTCTCGAACGACGGCAACTCCGCAGCCGAGACGATTGCGTACTCGGCGAGGTTGGACGTGATCGGGTTGCCGTCATCGTCGAAGCGGACCTCTTCGAACAGCGCCTGCCCGACGCCGGCGGCGATCCCGCCGTGCTGTTGGCCCTCGACGATGAGCGGGTTGAGCACGGTGCCGCAGTCGTCAACGGCAACGTGACGGAGCAGCCTGACCTTGCCGGTTCCGGAGTCGACCTCGACCACGGCGATGTGTGTGCCGAACGGGAACGTGCCGTCCTCCTGGACGAAGTCGAGTTCGCCGTCGAGTTGCTCGCCCTCCGCAGCGGCTCGCCCGGCCAGGTCTCCCCAGGTGATCGCCTGCGCCGGCACACCCGCCACGCCGATCGTGCCGCTCGAGGTGTCGACGACGATGTCGGCCACGTCGGCTTCGAGGAACCGAGCCGCAAGTTGTTTGGCCTTGTCGACCATCGCCTCGGCTGCGCCCTGGACGGCTGACCCGGCGAGCTGCAACGAGCGTGAGCCGCCGGTGCCGCCGCCGGTGCGGACGCGGTCCGTGTCGCCATCGACCAAGGTGATGTGCTCGACCGGGATGCCGGTCTGCTCGGAGACGAGCATGGCGTACGCCGTTTGGTGGCCTTGCCCGTGCGAGAGCGTTCCGGCATACATCGTGGCGGTTCCGTCTGCGTGCACCTCGACGGCACCGAACTCGCTGCCGCCGCCTCCCGAGGTCACCTCAACGTAGGAAGCGACACCGATGCCGAGCAGCTTCTCGTCGCCGCGAGCGCGTCGTTCGGCTTGCTCGGCGCGCAACGACTCATAGTCGATGACCTCAGCGGCGCGGTCGAGTGCCAGTGCATACCGCCCGGTGTCATACGTCGGTCCGGTGATGGTCTTGAACGGGAACGCATCTTCGGACAGGAAATTGCGGCGGCGGATGTCGAGCGGGTCGATGCCCAGTTCGAGTGCCGCCTGGTCGGTGAGTCGCTCGATCAACGCGGTCGCCTCGGGCCGCCCGGCTCCTCGGTAGGCACCCATCGGCGTGGTGTTGGTGACTGCCACGGCGATGTCGAACTCGAGCTCGGGAATCGCATAGGTGCCCTGCGCCATGTTGCGAGTCAGACCGGGGAGGTGTGCGCCGATGTTGGGATAGGCGCCCGCATCGTTGACGATCCGAACACGCAGGTGTGTGAACGTGCCGTCGGCGTCGCAGCCGAGTTCGGCGTACTGGATCTGCCCACGGCTGTGCAGCAGTGACTTCATGTCGTCACTGCGCGGCGGCACCCACACGACCGGGCGGTCGAATCGCTTGGTGAGCGTGGAGATCACGACGTGTTCGGCCATCAATCCGGCCTTGCCGCCGAAACCGCCTCCGACTTGTGGGGTGACGACGTGGATCTCGTCCTTGTCGACACCGAGTGCGCCCGCCAGTTGCCTGTGGAGGCCGTGTGGCATCTGCGTCGATGCATACAGCTTGACGCGGCCGCGGTCGTCCATCTCGGCAGCCGCTCGGTCGGGTTCGATGGGAACGACGGCCACACGCTGGTTGATGTAGCGGCCGCGGACGACGTGCTCCGCTCCCGACGGATCCGAGCGATCGGTGCCGACGGTGCGCAGTGCTTGGTTGTTCCCGTGAGCCGGGAAGATGGGCGTGGCATCGGGGGCGAGTGCCGCCTCCATGTCGATGATCGCGGGCAGCGGATCGATGTCGGCCCAGACCAGCTGTGCGGCGTCTTCGCCGATTGCGGCGGTTTCGGCAAGGACGACGGCGATGGGTTCACCGACGTAGCGCACGACGCCATCGGCGAGTGGTGGCCGTTTGAAGTCGTCGTGGACGGGAGCGAAACCGTGATGCGGTGCGACGCCGAGTTCCGCAGCCGTGATGACCGCGACCACGCCGGGGAGCGCGACCGCCGCGGCCACATCGATCGAGTTGATCGTGCCGTGGGCGACGTCTGAGCGAGCGAACACCGCATGCAGCGGGTTGCTCAGACCGAGATCGTCGACGTAGCGCGCGGCGCCGGTGAGCAGCGACGGGTCCTCGGTGCGAGTGACGCGTGTGCCGAGGATCGAGCCGGGTCGTGCTGCAGTGTCAGTCATCGCGACCGACGCTACCGGTCGGCGCAGTGCTGAATCACTCGATGATGAACGACACGTCGATGCCG
>JAJCXU010000463.1 GCA_029263275.1 Ilumatobacter sp. | reverse complement strand
GCGCTGACGGTGGCGTGATGGCTCAGTCGTCGAGCACGATGGCATACACGTCGAGCAAGTAGTCGACCTTGCCGTAGTTGTTGTATGCCTCGATGACATGGGTGTCGGTTCCGCTCGTGCCGTACTTGACCAGCGACGTGTTGGCGACATCTTCGCCGAGCGAGAAGTTCAGGTTCGAGATTTCTGCGGGCTCAGCATTGGCCGGAGCGAGGCGGAGGTACGAGACGTAGTTACCGCCAGCGTGCGAGGGATACAAGGGTTGGAGGTTGGTGGCAACGAGGCTGCCGATCAGCGCCTGCTGCGGAGGTCCGCTCGTCGGCGAGGCCGAGTCTGGGTTGAGGACGACCGACTGCACGAAGTTCTGGAAGCTCCACTCTTCCTGGCTGCCGTGTTGCAGTGGGGCATCGCCGAACTCGGGCTCGCGAGTGTCGAAGGCTCGGAACGGTGCCTCGAGTGGGACGATGCGACCCCGATTGCCCGAGGCGTAGATCCCCTGCTCGAAATACCCGAGCACGTCAACGACGAGGTCCAGATTGCCAGCGTTGTTGTACAGCTTGATCGATCCGTCGATTCCGATCGGAACCACGGTCGTGTTGGCCTTGGCCTTGGCCGGCGAAACGTTGGAACTCGACGTGTGGAACTTGCTCGTGTCGAGGGTCTCGGGCGTTGCCGACACGTAGGTCTCAGAACCGTTCGCCGGGTTGACCAGCGTCAGATTCACGAGCACAGCGGTGATCGTGGGCCGATTCGGCACGACGTCAACTCGGATGGGCGAACCCGCATCGTCGACGATGGTGTCTGCGCCACGAATCTGCAGCGTGCGGCTCTGACCCGCACCGATCGGCGTGGAGAAGCGCGTGTCGAGCAGGCGACCAGGGTCAACGGACTCAAGTCGTGCGCCCACACTGGGTCCGCTGTACTGAGACGTCGAGATGAAGCCCATGACGTCGACGATGACGTGATAGGTCCCCGCCACGGCACCGCCGCTGTTGAACGTGAGATTGCCCGTCGGATCGAGACCGACGATCGCGAGGTTGGGAACCGAGGCCCCTTGCTCGAAGTTGACCAGCGAGGAGAGTTGGTCGGTTCCATCCGGACCACCGAAGACGAAATCGCTCGGGTAGGTCGCCGCCCAGCCACGAGTGGTGGACCCGGTGACCGTGACGTTCGCGACGATCGCGAGCACATCATCGGGATCAGTGGGCAGTCCGCCCTTGCCGAGCGGGTTGAACTGGAACTCAGAGGACTTGTCACCCACTGGATCGGTGCCCATCGTTTTCGCGCCAAACGGTACGACATCGTTGATGTTCTCACTTGGCCGCGTATCGAGGATACGCGTCGGGGCCAGGGCGTGGAATTCTCCGCCGGGGTCACTGACCTGCGCCGATACGGCTGGCGCCGCGGGGCCACCGAGCGGCGCGATCGAAACAACACTTGCGCATGCGAGGGCTGCGCCCGCTGCACGTCGGAACCATTTGTTCTGACTCATCTGTCCAACTGTAACCCATCTGTCATAGAACCCGACGGCGCGTCATGGCTCTGAATGGAAACTCTTGCTCGTGCGTTCATCGACCCGATACTGGTCAGACTTGAGCGAATCAAGTGTTTCTTGAGGATCAGTCCGCGGCGAACGTCGGCTCGATCGACTGTTCGGCGATGACGGCCATCAGTCGATCGTGCTCGCCTCCGTCGACGGCGGTGGCTTCGTCGATCAACATGACCGGGATGTCGTCGCGGATCTCATATGACCGGGTCAACCGAGGGTTGTAGAGCACCGACTCGGACTCGATGTAATAGAGCGGCCCCTTGTCTTCGGGACACGCCAAGATCTCCAGTAATGCGGGTGACAGCGACATTCCTGCAGCGTAGGCGCCAGCCCCGCCAATCTGATGCTTCAGGCCGTGATGGAACCGAGCAACGCCGCGACGTGATCGTCGCACGCATCGCGGTCTGCCGCTTCGAGATTCAACCGCAACAGCGGCTCGGTATTTGACGGCCGGAGGTTGAACCACCACTCACCGCAGTTGACGGTGAGGCCGTCCAGTCGATCTTGGTCGTACTGGGAGTATTCGTCACTGACTCGTTCGATCACGGCGAGCGCGTCATCGACGTCGGTGTTGATTTCTCCGCTTGCCGAGTACCGCTCGTACGGACGACGAACTTCGGACAGCGGCACGCCGCCACGGCCTGCCTCGGCCATCACGACCAGCGATGCGATCAGCCCGCTGTCGGCGTTGTAGTTGCGCGCGAAGTAGTAGTGCGCTGAGTGCTCGCCACCGAACACGGCGCCCGTGTCGGCCATCACCTGCTTGATGTAGGAGTGCCCCACCTTGGTGCGAATCGGAACGCCGCCGTGCTCGCGCACGACCTCGGGGACGGCCCGCGAGCAGATCAGGTTGTGCAAGATCGTGGCCCCCGGCTGCTGACGCAACGCTGCCACGGCGAGCAGTGCGGTGGTGGTCGAACCGCTCATGCCTTCCCCCTGCTCGTCAACGACGAACACTCGGTCCGCGTCGCCGTCGAACGCCAGGCCGATGTCGAATGCGCCACTCATGACCCGGGCTCGCAGGTCACGCTGGTTTGCCGGCTGCAGCGGATCAGCAGGATGGTTCGGGAACGTTCCGTCGAGTTCTGGGAACATCACCTCGAGTTCCACCTTTTCGAGTCGGTCGAACACGGCGGGAACCACGAGGCCACCCATGCCATTGGCGGTGTCGGCAACGACCCTCATCGGGCCGATGTCGCTCAGATCGACGAATGTGAGCACATGCTCGGCAAATTCGTCGAGCACGTTGCGCTCGACCCGCTTGCCTGCCCGCACTGCTGGCTTGGGACTCGTTCCGTCGAGTACCTCATCGGCAACTCGTTTGATGTCGAGCAAGCCGGTGTCGACGCCGACCGGCCGAGCACCTGCCAGACACAGCTTGATGCCGTTGTACCCAGCCGGGTTGTGCGACGCGGTGAACATCGCTCCCGGCGCATCGAGGATGCCCGACGCGTAGTACATCATGTCCGTCGAACCGAGTCCGAGATCGATCACGTCGAGGCCCTGATCCAGCAACCCACGTGAGAACGCTTCAACAAATTGCGGCCCAGAGGGTCGCATGTCGCGTGCGATGACGACGCGCTCTGCTGTGCTGGCCTGGCGGACGTGAATGGCGAACCCGACCCCGAGGGCATGGGCCACGTCAACATTGAGCTGATCGGGAACCGTGCCACGGATGTCGTACGCCTTGACGATCTGGTCGAGGACTGACATAGACCGCAGCGAGGCTACCGATGCTTTGTGGTCAATCCGTTGAAGATTGCGACGACGGGGCGCCGCCACCGTCGTGATCGGACCCGAGCGGATTCGGCACATCCTTCGGTTGTGTATCGATGACCAGGTCTGATGCACCCGCGGACATGGCCGACTCTGCCAGCGGGTCAGCCAGATACATCGGCGTCGGATCGAGCACCTCATCGGCAGGACGAGCGGCGGCCCACACGTCTGGCACCACAGCCACGTCACCGGTCGCGTCGGTGTCAGAACCGTCGACGGTGCCGTCGCTTGCGTTCGAGCTCGATCCCCAGCCGGGGAATTCGCCAGCGAACTGCAGATCTCCACGGCGACGCCAGAAGAAGCACAGCCCGATCCCGAACAAGGTGAGTCCATAGAAGAACCAGTCGACACTGGTTTTCTGATACTGCATCCGGACATCCGTGCTCGTGGGCACGACCACCATGTGATTCGGCGACACGCGATACGGACCGTCGGCACCGCTCACGCTCCAGTTCGGGAAGTAGCTGACGCGCACCAACACCGGCACGCCGATCTGGTCGACGCTGAACTCGACGGACTGCTGCCCGATCTCGATATCCGACACGGTGATCTCAGGTAGTGCAACCGGTTCGATTTCTTGTACCGGCAAGACGTAGTCGACGTTGCGGCTCCGATCACCCGGCTCACCCACGCGAACGTCCATGTCGATCTCGACGTCGATGCGTTGCCATGCATCCGGGCCCTCGTCGGCGGGAAGCGCTGCCCAGTCGTCCTGACGTTGGAACCAGCTGGTGCCGAGTTCGAGATTGCGTTCTCGCTGATCCCCGTCGCGCTCGTTGACAACCACCGGCTGAACGGTCAACGGCTCGACGATGTTGGACCCGATGACTTCGTAGATGTCCCACGGCGCCGATGTCGTGATGAATCGAAGCTCGTCCTGCTGTGAGGCCTCAGCCTTCGCCGGATCGGTACGGACCATGAGGTACCGGACACCGAGATCGAGCATGTGTTGCACACCGACCTCAGCATCGTTGTTCGTATAGCGCAACTCGCGCACCGGATTCGACGAGCTCTCCGAAACTGCCGCCGCGGTGATGAAGTGATACGGCGTCGTGCCCGATGCCTCGAAGAACAGCCCCTCCATCGAGCCGATGCAGCCGTCGGTCCAGTGCGGCAACAGCATCAATGCCATCGTCGTGCCGTACTGACCGTTGTCGGAATTGTTCTCCCAGAGCGCACGCCCACAGCCGTTGCTCTCGCCGATCGCGGTCATCTCGGTGACCACCGCGTGGTATTCGGGGTACTGCGTTCGTGCCTCGTAGCCGCCCCAGTTGTAGCGAGTCCACCCGTCGGCAACGGCGCGACCGGCATCGGGCGACTTCTGGATCGGCCCCCACGCGTATGCCGTTGTGGCAGCAGCGTCGTCGGTTGCTTCGGTGACGACGACTCGACCGTCGAACGGCAGCTTCTCGTACATGAACCCGAACACGGTGAGACAGCTCAGCCCGATGGCGCCGACCGCGAATGCCCCCTCATAGGGATTGAGTTCGCGATTGGCCAGCTGTTGGCGGACCAGATTGATCATCCACGTGATCAGCTCGAGGCCGCCGATGACCATCAAGAGATAGCGGAGGAGGTAGATGAACGGCAGCAGTCGCGGGTTCCAGAGGAGGCCGATGCCCGGCAGGCTGTCGCGCGTGATGTAGACGCCGACGACGAACAGCATCGTGATGATGCCGATCGCGACGCCGGTCAGGTTCCGACGAACGATCATCGCACCGAAGCCGATGATGGCGAGCGTCGTGATGAGAATGTCGAGCCCGGTCGTGAGTGGGAAAAACATGTCCCAGAACGAGTCGGTCGAGCTACTCGGGCGGAAACCGTATTTCATGTCGGTCATGAACTCGTGACCGATGAGGAACGGACCGACCCACCAGGCGGACAGCAGCAGTGTCGTCACGCCGGTCGACACCGCGTACCAAGCGCGCTTGCTGTCGAGCCACACCAGTGAGATGACAATGGCGCCGACCGCGACGAAGATCAGCACGATGCCGTGCGACACCGCGGCGAGCGACAGCACCACGGCGGCCCACACGCGGAACCTGCCCGTGCGGAGGCCGTGCGCCAGCAGACCGAAGCCGAACATTGCCAGCGTGAGCGCGATTGAGAACGAGTACTCACCAGCCATCGTCGACTTGACGTTGCCGCCGTAGATCTCGAAGCTCTCGTCGAGCAGGAAGCAGAGCCCACCGAACGCGAAGAGTTCGGGAATCGGGTGGCGGAACTTCGCGAGGCGGCCAAACGTCCAGCACGCGAGCGGGAACGTGAGGAGCCCCGATGCCGCAACGACCTTGAAGGCCACCCCATATGCAACGAACGGCACGGCATCGAGCATCACGATCGCGAGCGCCGGGATGACCATGTAGAACCGATACAGCGGCAGTCCGCCGTACCAATCCATGCTCCAACCACTGAGCTGGAAGTTCGGCAGGAAATGATCGCGCAGGAATGCCGGCGCCCACACGTGCGCACCCATGTCGCCGCCGGTCGGTGTGGTGTCGTCGAAGAGCAGGTCGCGACTGGGCGACAGCGGATTGAAGTGGACGATCAGCATCATCACGACGGTGGTCGTGACCAGGGTGGCCGAGGTGACCAGGACGCGGGCGACTCGTTCGTTGGTCCACTCACGATTCCACCAGGCAAGGGGCCGTCGGATGACACGTCGGCCGACGCGCTGCAGAGGTGTCGGCACCACCGGATCGGCGACCAATTCGTCGTCGGCCACGTCGTCGACGATGAGCGCTGCATCGGGGCCGTCAACGACATCGGTCGTGTCCGTGCGCAGCTGATGGTCGAGCTGGATGTCGAGATCATCGAAGTCGACATCGTCGATCACTTCACCATCGACGCCTGGCCCTGCTCCGATCCGATCGGAACCGACGTCGGACTGCGGCTCGTCGCCTGAATCGTCAGACTGCCGTGTCGTGAGGTCGTCAGTCATCTGGCTCGGTCACCAGCTCGTGCGGCGGTCGCCCAGGTGGATGTGGAGGTGATCGTCATACAGACCGACCATTCTGACAAACGCGGCGCCAGTCGAGGTGGCACCTTGCGATTGTTCACAACACGAGCAGCAAGCCGGTGAGGTTGAAGCCGATGTGCGCCATGATCGACATGCCCAGACGCCCCGTGAGCATCGCCGCGGCACCCACGATGAGGCCGAAGACGAAGAGCCCGGGATACTCGATCGGACGAAAGTGGATGAGGGCGAACAACGCGGCGACGCCAACGACGACGAACACGTCGTTGAAGCGGGCGAGCAAGGAGCGCTGCAGCAAGCCCCGGTAGAAGAGTTCTTCGACGATCGGCGCTCCGAACACCACCAAGGCGAAGAGCACGACCGTGGTCACACCCGACGCCCGCTCGACGAGCCCTTCGGCGTTGCGCTGCAGTTCGTCGTCGGCGAACGTGCCTGGCCAGATCGCTTCCAAGGGGAAATACACGACCCGGATCACGACGAGCTGGGCGAGGATGCCGATGCCGAGGCCGAGGAGATCGATGGGCAGGACTCGAATGCCGAAGTCGTCGACTGGGTCCGCCGTGCCATGTCGATCCGACACGATCCACATGCCGCTGACATAGGCAAACCAGGCAGCGCACAGCACCACGGCCAACACGCCGATCGGCGTGTCGGATCCGCCGGTCTCGCCGGTCTCGCCGAAGATGCTGAGCACGATGAGCGACAGCACCTGCGCGGCGAACCACGCGGCGATGAAGGCCAGCAGGGCGGTTTTGGCGTCGATGGGTGACAGCGACGCGGACGGCCGGATTGCACTGCGAATCCGCGGCGACCCCGAAGCCTTCGCCGACTCAGTCATCAACAGAACGCTAACGCCGCCGGGGAACAGTCAGACCGCAGCACGAAGAGACGCCGTGTCACGTCCAATTCGGTCAAGGATTCTGTTCAACCGCTTCTGACGCAGGGATCGGCGAAGCCGGCCGAACTCAGGGTTAGGAGGCGATGAGGGCGAGATGCTGTCGACGGTCGTCGAGGTGCCACCCGGACGGGACCGAGAGACGCTCGGCGTGACGAGCACACATGTCATAGGTGTGCGGGTCGCGCTCCGCTGACAGCACTTCGAGCCAGGCGTGGGACTGCCCGTAGTCGTACGTGAGCGTCACTTCGGCACGTTCGGAACAACCCGTGCGCGTGCACTGCCGATCCGACCTCACCGCTGCCGCCGGGCGAACGTGTTCACCGGTGTAGTGATTCGTGAGTTTGCGAGCCCCAACTGCTGCACGTGACGTCATGAGAAAATCGTAGAACGGCGGGCTCCCTCCGTGGTGGATGGTCACCCATCGCGCGAGGCCTCGCGCGACTCGCGCGAGGAGCCGACACTGCTGAAACGTGCCGAGCTGTCCCGAGCAATGCTCAGGCGCCCCAATCCAGCGACACCTCTGGCTCAGATGGGAGGCCGTCTTTCGCGAACCTTTCGCACTGGGGAGCGGCCTGTTGCAGACCACGACCGGGCATGGCCGCCGTCCCGCCGTATCATGTACCGATGAGCAACCTGCCCCCTCCCCCGCCCACGCCGCCTCCCGGCCGCGGCCGCCGCCCGCAAAATACCAAAAAAGAAGCAAAAACAAAAAAAAAGCCCAAAAAC
>JAJCXU010000462.1 GCA_029263275.1 Ilumatobacter sp. | reverse complement strand
GCCAGATGGGCCCAATGATCCAGTTGAGGATCCACTTGTGCCAGATCCCGGCAACGATGTAACTGATCCCTGCGAACGCGTACCAGAACCACTCGGCGGCCCCGGTCAGCCGTCGTGAACCGCCGAAGTCGAGGTCATCTCCGCCGCTGATGGATGAGTCGTCCGCGGTCAAGATGCCGACGCTAGCCGACCCGGGGCATTGGGCACTCGGCTCACTGAGCCCACAGCCGAAAGAGCCCCGGGCCCCTGCTCGGGACCCAGGGTTCATGTCGGGGGCTGCTGATCTCAGGTGTCGCTGACGCTGGTGCTGTAGGCGATCTTCAACCAACAAGCGTTGTTGCTCGGGCTTGAGAACGTGGTTTCGAAGTTGCCCGGCTCGGTCTGGACGCTGACGAAGTCGACCTTGATGTCACGGAACGTGCCGTGGACTTCGAAGTGGGTTCTGAAGCCGAGGTCCTGTTCGAACTGGAGTGACTGCGGCTGGCGGAAGAGTTGCCCGCCGGTCTCTTGGAAGTTCATTGTCGTGTCGACCGTGTCGGAGTAGTACAGGTTCGGCCGGTAATCGCTGGTCTCGAGCCCGATGATCGACTGGTTTCCGACGGCGTAGTACGTGTCTTGCCCCGTGTCGGCCATGCAGGCTTTGGCGACCCAGACGTCGCCGGTGCTGATGCGGAGTGTCTTGAGCGGTGCGATGTCGATGTGGCCGACCTTGGTGGCCTCCTCCTGGCCGTCGGTGACCGAGCCGACCAGCGTGATCGATCCCATGAATTCGAAGTCGAAGGTGAACGTGTGTGCGTCGGCCTGCTCCGTGAGCGAGTACTCCTGCACTCCTGAGTTGTCGACAGCGAGAACCGTCAGTGTGAGCGGGTCGTTGTTGGCGTCAGAGGCGCTGAACTCAACGCTGACTTCGAGGCCGCGGCGCGTCACCTTCATCTCATCGATGACCGGCGCAATGTTTGGCTCGGCTGGGGGCTCCGGTGTGGGTGTCGGCTCGGGCTCCGGTGTGGGTGTCGGATCCGGTGTGGTTGTCGGGTCTGGTGTGGGCTGGGGCGTCGGGGTCGGGGTCGGCTCCGGTGTGGGAGTGGGTTCGGGTGCTGGTTCGGAAATCGGCGCCGTGGTGGTAGCCGGCTCGGTTCCGAGTGCTTGGTCGGTTGCTTCGTCGTCATCCGGGCCTTGGATGCTGGTGAGTTCGATGCCGGGTACTCCCGCCGGCGTGGCGAGCGTGTCGGAGGTGGTGGGCGCACCTCCACATGCAGTTCCCAATGATGCGAGTGCGGCGATGAAACCGATGATGCGGATCGAGTTGTTGGAGCGAGTGAAGTTGGACATGAGTTCCTCTGGGGTCGTGGTGGGTGTGTTCAGTCAGTAGGAGTCACCACGTGTCCACTCGATTGCAGAAACTTGGACGTCTTTTCGTTTTCTGAGAACGGTCGATGCCACCAAGGACCATCTCGGCGGCGATCAGGCCTGGACGAGTCGAACCTGGGTTGCGGCGCCGACGAAGTCACCAGCTGGAGTCCAGGCATCGATTCGTTCGTCGACCCAGTGGCCGTCTGTTTCGAGCGTGGTGGCGCGCAGCAGAATCCACGGTGACGTGGCATGTTCGAGTCGGGACGAGATGCGGACACTCAGTTCCACAGTGGGGATCGGTATCGGCTGGTCGAGCACTGCGGCGTATGACGGTGCCAGCGCGTCGAGCAAGGTCACGAGGCGAAACGCGTCCGGAGCGGCATCGTCCTCGATCATGCGGATCCATGCCGTGAGGGTGGCGTCGCGTCCCCCGATGTACGGGCGGTGCGCGTCGGTCGGACGGATCTCGATGTGCTGTGCGAACGGGACGAATTCGGTGGGGATGGCAAACGCGTCGCACTCGTCGGGTGGATCGACATCGGGCATTGGCACGGTGATGGCCGGGTTGGTGCCCGCCGCGTTGAAGTGACCGAACACGGCAGATGCGGTCATCACGTCACGCCCCTCGGCAGTCGCTCGACCCCGAACGCGCGTGAGAGAACGACCGATGTCGGCGCCGGCCGAGACGAGTTCGACAGCTCCGACGGCAGGCCGAAGGAACTGTGCGGTCACATATCGCAAGGCTCGACTGCCTGACCCGGCAGAGAGTCCGGCAGAGCCTTCGGCGGAGAGTGTGGCGGTGAGGAGACCGAGGAGTAGGCCGCCGTGCAGTCCGCCGAATCCGTGCATCGTCGAGAGGTCAGTGCCGGTCAGTTCGGTCGGGTGATCGAGGAGGTGGCCTGGTGTCGTGGCCGTTCTGTCCGGATGAGTCAGTTGCGTCATGCAACGTACTGTACTAACTTGTTGATCTTATGATGCAACTCACTAGCCAGCACGCCGGCGCAGCGCGATGACATCGACCCCAGACGTCTCAGTTGAAGCCGCAGATGGGCCGACCGTCGATGATGCCGGAGGCGATGGTCTGGCGACGGCTCGCCGAACGTTGCTGATCTCGGCGCTCGCAACGCTGGCCACCTTCCTCGATACGACCGTCCTCTACGTTGCATTCCCTGACGTCACGGCGACCTTCGCCGATGCCGACGCGTCGACCCTGTCGTGGGTGCTCAACGCCTACACGATCGTGTTCGCTGCCCTGTTGGTGCCAGCCGGAAAGCTTGCCGACCGTCTGGGACATCGGCGGGCGTTCCTCGGAGGGTCGGCCGTCTTCACGATTGCATCGATGGCGTGCGGACTTGCACCGTCGGTTGGGTTGCTCATTGTGTTCCGTGTCATCCAGGCGGCTGGCGCGGCGGTGCTGATCCCGTCCTCGTTGGCGCTCGTGATGCATGCGTTCCCCCGCGACAAGGTGCCGTGGGCGGTCGCAATCTGGGGCGCCGCCGGGGCTGCCGCCGGAGCGCTCGGTCCAACCCTCGGGGCCGCAATCGTCGAGTCGCTGGGGTGGCGCTGGGCGTTTTACATCAACCTCCCGATCGGAATCTTCACCATCGTGGCCGGACGCAAGGTGCTGCGCGAGTCCAAGGACGGCTCCGTGCGCATCCCGGCGCCGATGGGCATCGTGTTGATCGCTGCCGCGACGGCGGTGCTCTCCTTTGCAGTTGTCGAGTCCGACTCCGTCGGCTGGGTCAGCGGTCAGACGATCGGTCTGGCAGCGCTCGGTCTCGTGCTCCTCGCAGCATTCATCGCTCATCAACGGCGGACCGACGCTCCGGCGCTCGACCTCGAACTGTTTCGCATCCGGAACTTCACGTGGGGCAACCTGTCGGCCTTTGCGTTCGGACTGGCATTCTCCGCGATGTTCTTCGGTTCGATCCTGTTCTTGACCGATGTGTGGCACTGGTCGATCCTGAAGGCTGGATTCGGCGTTGCTCCCGGCCCGGCGTTCGTGGCCCTCCTAGCTCCGCGTGCCGGCAAGCTCGCCGGAGCCATCGGGCAGCGCCCGCTGCTGTTGGCGGGTGGACTGTTCTACGCGCTTGGTGGCGCCTACCGCCTCGTGATGCTCGGTTCTGAAGTGAACTACTGGGTCGACTACTTCCCGTCGATGATCCTGACCGGCATCGGCGTCGCGCTATGTCTGCCGCAGCTGTCGAGTGTGGTCGCACAGGCGCTCCCACCGAATCGCATCGGCGTCGGGGGCGCGGCGCTGCAGTCGATCCGTCAGTTCGGCGGGACCTTCGGGGTGGCGTTGACCATCGCGTTCCTGACCAGCGCGGCCACCTCGGGCCAGGCGCTCGCCGGTTTCGACAAGATCTGGTGGACTATCGTCGTCGGTGGTCTCGCGACGACCGCCCTGTCGCTGCCGCTCGTCACGCGGCCGGCCGGGGCACCATCTGTGCGGGCGAGCTGAGGAGGCGCGATGAGACGCAAGAGCTATTCGGAGATGAACTGTTCGGTCGCTCGCGCACTCGACGTCGTCGGTGACCCTTGGACGCTGCTCGTGGCGCGCGACATGTTCTGGGGCTATCACCGGTTCGAGGAGTTCCACCAGCGACTGGGCATCGCCCGCAACACGTTGACCGACCGGCTCGGGCTCCTGGTCAGCAGCGGGGTTGCGGAGAAGGTGGCGTATCAAGACAACCCTGAGCGATTCGAGTATCGCTTGACAGCAAAGGGTCGTGCGCTGCAGCCCGTGATCATTA
>JAJCXU010000461.1 GCA_029263275.1 Ilumatobacter sp. | reverse complement strand
CCATCCGATTTTGGGGGCACTCCTCCGCCACCTCCGCCCGGGGCGACTTCTGCGCCTACACCGGGCAACGGTGCGCCCCCGCCTCCCGCATATGGACAAGCCCCGCCGGCACCGGCCTACGGTCAGGCGCCGCCGACCTACACCGGCGCTCCTGGCCTGACCTCTGAGAAGCCACCACGTCCCGACGTGAAGCTGGGCGCCATCCTCACGATCGTCGGTTCCGCCATCAGCGTCATCGGCGTGTTCCTCCCGTGGCTGTCAGGTGGCGGCGAAAGCCAGAACGGCACGGGCGTCTTCCTCAGTTCCGACTTCACGATTTACGACAACCCGGGCGCAGCCGTGATCTTCTTCGGAGTGGTCACCGCTGGTCTGGGCATCGCCCTCTACTTCGCAGGCCGCGTCCTGGCCGTGGCAATCATCGCCATCGTCGCCGCCGCCATTGCGCTGCTCATCGGCATCGGGATGCTCGGCATTGCCAACGACACGGCGGACCTCAGCGATGGCAGTCTCGGCTTCGGCGCGATCCTCCAACCAATCGCCCCCCTGATCACGCTCGCCGGTGCCATCGTCGCCACCTCCAAACGCCGCCGCTGACGGGCCTGAGACGGGCCAGCTTTCCTTCTCGCTGCGTCAGCCGAGCTCCTCAGTGACGGCCAGTCACCGTCGTCGCCGGCTTCCTTGCGAGAAGAAAACCGTGATCCCGTCTCAGATCAACAGAATGGATGCTGGGTGCCGCGCGAGTTGCTGACGGGTTTGACCGTCAGCCGACTCGCCCGGCACTGACCATCTTCAATTCAGCTTGCTGAGGCGTGCGATGGGGTGCCGAGTGCAAGGCGCGCCACGACGAAGTTGAGCTTGCTCAATGAGGAGTTGGCGGAACGCAGCAATCGGCGTTCCGGCGTGCGCCTCAGTCCCAGATGGCTTTGCGGGTGTCAGCGTCGAAGAAGTGGACGTTCTCGATCGCCACGGCGATGTCGACGTTCTCACCCATACGTGCTTTCGACCGTGGGTTGAAGCGGCCCACTGCGTTGGCAGCGGTCTCGCTCGTCGACTCTTCGGCAGCATCAGGGTCGCCGGAGTCGACGGTCTTCGCGTCGAGCCGGAAGTGCACCATGATCTCGGAACCGAGCGCTTCGATCAGCGTCACCTTGGAGGTGAGGCGACGATCGTCTGGCAGTCCGTCGACCATCGCGGCATCCTCGAAGTCTTCGGGGCGGATACCGACGATGACCGGCTTGCCGTCGTAGCCCTTCAGGCCAGGCCGAGCGGCGAGCACCTTCGAGTCAAGGCCGATGGTGTGCGCACCGAAGGTGACGCTGCCGCCGTCGCCGGAGATGTCGGCGTGGCCCTCGTAGAGGTTCATTGACGGCGAGCCGATGAAGGCACCCACGAACACATTGTCGGGGCGGTCATACAGATTCTGTGGCGTGTCGACCTGCTGGAGGTAGCCGTCCTTCAGCACAGCAACGCGATCGCCCATGGTCATGGCTTCGACCTGGTCGTGCGTGACGTAGACCGTGGTGACCGCAAGCTCTCGCTGGAGCGCTGCGATCTCAGCACGCATCTGCACACGCAGTTTCGCGTCGAGGTTCGACAGCGGCTCATCCATCAGGAATGCAGCGGGCTGACGAACGATTGCACGGCCCATGGCCACACGCTGACGCTGGCCACCAGAGAGCAGGCCAGGCTTGCGATCCAGGTACGAATCGAGTTCGAGAATCGCGGAGGCCTTGCGCACTCGGGTGTCAATCTCGTCCTTCGGCACCTTGGCGAGCTTGAGGGCGAAGCCAATGTTGTCGTACACGGTCATGTGCGGGTACAGCGCGTAGTTCTGGAAGACCATCGCAATGTCGCGGTCCTTGGGCTCGACGTCGTTGACGACACGATCACCGATGCGTAGTTCGCCACCCGAGATCGACTCGAGACCGGCCACCATCCTCAGCGCCGTCGATTTGCCACAACCGGACGGACCGACGAGCACCAGGAACTCTTTGTCCTGGATGTCGATGTTCAGATCGTGAATGGCGTGATAGCCGTTGTCGTAGACCTTGTTGACTCCGTCGAGTACGACTGTTGCCATGATTCCTCCGATGTTCCCTCGTGGCCGCCTCCGAAAGTCGGACGGTCACAAGCATGTAAGCGTTTACAAGAGTAGATCGAATAGGGGTCGCTCGTCCAGAGCACATGCGGTGAAAACCCAGCGTGTCTCAGCCGACGTTGATCACGACGGCGCAATTCGACTGCGTCTCGTCCTTCGTGAACAGTCCGCGGACCGTGTTGATCGCCTTGATGACCGTCACCATGAAGCCATATTTCGCGCGGACGAGCGTTTGCACTTCGGTGAAATCTACGCCGTCCACAACTTCGGCGACACCGGCGACCTCCGCGGCAGAGTCGTCGACGCGACCGCGTTGATCACAGGGCCGCAGGGTCACCTTCGGCGTGTTGCGGACTCGCTTCGCCTTCCATGAATCGCTCGAGGTCGTGAATCCGACTCGACCATCAGGCAATGCGACGATCCAGACAGGCGTTGGTTTCGGCGTGCCGTCCTTCGTGAACGTCGTGAGCGACACGTACTTCTCGACGGCAATCGCGGGCGATCCAGAGTCGGGTGCGGTACTGCTCGGCATGTTTCAACGGTAGCGTCGCAGCCCGTGAATCACGTGAAGAACCGCATGCAGGCCCTGGGTCTGCTGGACCGCTCGATCAAGGCTGCAACCGACGACGAGATCACGTCGGGCATCGAGGCGCTCGACGACGATCACCGTGAGGGGCTCGAGTCATTTGTCGAGGGCGACCTCGACGCCGATTCACTCCGAGCCGGCGTGAAGGCCGGACGCATCGACGGCAGCATGGAGGCCATCGCGGCCATCCTCTCCGACGCCTGTCTTGCTGACTGCATCGAGGCGCTTGGCGACAACGCCGACAACCCGTCGACGGATCAGCTCAAGGAAGTGGTTCCCGCCCTGGTCGAGAGCCACGGCCTCGCGATCACCCGCATCATGCTCGCTGCCACCGTTGCTGGCGAAGCACCTGCATCAGCGATCATTCGCGACCTGCTGAAGAACGACGACGTGCTCGCCCTCCCGAAGACCGAAGAGCCGCAGCTCGCTCCGGTCCTCGACACCGCCAAGCGCTCGGAGGACGAGCAAGCGAAGGTGCGCGAACAGCGCAAAGCGGTCAAGGCCGCCAAGAAGGAAGCCGACCGGGCCCGCAAGGCTCAGTCCGCTGCCGCTCGTCGCAAGTAGCTCCGCTACGCAAATCCCACGATTGGGTGCGGGACGTAACCTTCTTCGAGGGTCGTGACTTCGTCGTCGGTGAGTTCGAGTTCGACGGCAGCCACGGCATCGTCGATGTGATGGGGCTTGGTGGCCCCAATGATCGGTGAAGTCACCGTCGGGTTGCGCAGCACCCATGCCAGGGCGATCTGCGCACGCGGGACACCGCGTCCTTCGGCCACAGCGCCCACGGCGTCGGCCACAGCCCGATCGGATTCCTCCATGCTGTAGAGGTACCGACCGAAGTCGTCACTCTCGGTCCGGTTGGTCGACTCGTTCCACGCCCGGGTGAGCTTGCCTCGCGCCATCGGGCTCCACGGAATGACGGCGATGTTCATGTCCGCGCAGAGCGGCAGCATCTCGCGCTCCTCTTCTCGGTTGATCAGGTTGTAGTGCGGCTGCATGCTGACGAATCGGGTCCACCCGTTGGCGTCTGCGACGTACTGCGCCTTGCTGAATTGCCATGCGTACATCGATGACGCACCGATGTGCAGCACCTTGCCCATCTTGATCACGTCGTGCAACGCCTCCATCGTTTCCTCGATCGGCGTGCGATGGTCCCATCGATGGATCTGGTACAGATCGATGTAGTCGGTTCCCAGACGCCGCAGGCTCTCATCGACCTCGTGCATGATCGCCTTGCGCGACAACCCCTCGCCGAAGCGACCCTCGCGCATCCGCCCACGAACCTTGGTCGCGATGATCACGTCTTCCCGATTTGTCATGTCGGCAAGTGCTCGCCCGACGATTTCCTCGCTCGAGCCGAGTGAGTAGACGTTGGCCGTGTCGAAGCAGTTGATCCCCGCCTCCAGTGCCTGCTCGATGAACGGGCGGCTGGTCGCCTCATCGAGGCTCCAGGCGTGGGCCCCCTTGCCTGATTCGCCGTAGCTCATGCAGCCGAGAGTGATCGCCGAGATCGAGAGTCCTGTGTTTCCGAATGGCGCGTACTTCATCTCATCACCCTCCCACACACGTCCTCCACACACGTCCTCCACACTCGTCCCCAACCATCCCCGAAATTCGTGTCGAACGCGCCCTCAGCGGGCACTCTCGTTACATATTTCGGTCTCTGGAGGGAGAGGGCGAGAAGGGTGTGGCTCAGAGATCGAGGGTGTGGCCGGCGACGCGGCGCTCGTGGGAGAGCAACCAGTCTTTCGTGTCGAGGCCTCCGGCGAATCCGGTGAGCGAGCCGTTCGAGCCCACGACCCGATGGCACGGCACGATGATCGAGATCGGGTTGCGCCCGTTGGCCGCGCCGACCGCACGTGCCTTGCGCTTGTCGCCCATCTGTTCGGCTTGTTCGCCGTAACTCACCGTCGTGCCGAACGGAATCGATCGCAGCGCTGTCCACGCCGACTGTTGGAAGTCGGTACCGGTCGGGTCGAGCGGCAGATCGAAGTCTTGACGGACCCCGTCGAAATACTCACCGAGTTGCTGCACGGCTTCAGACAGCACGGGGTGATCATCACGTTGTTCGACGTCACCGAGCGGAACACGCTTCGGGTTGTCCGTCGGCCACAG
>JAJCXU010000460.1 GCA_029263275.1 Ilumatobacter sp. | reverse complement strand
AAGTCCGAGTCGCCGCGCTCAAAGACCAACTGATCGCCGGCATCGATCAACCAACCTGGGATGGCCGCACGCCGGCCCAACAGCTGGCTGCCATCGCCGCCTGGGTCCCGGAGATGATCGAGCGTCTCGACGTGGCATTCGTCGATCATCTCCTGCCCGAACTCCGTGCCGCCGGCGTGGAAATCATCGGCTGGAACGACACGACCCCTGAGGAGCGTGCCGAGCTCGACGACTTCTATGACGAGCGGATGTTCCCGGTCCTCACGCCGTTGGCAGTCGACCCTGGCCACCCGTTCCCGTACATCTCTGACCTCGCACTGTCGCTCGCTGTGAACGTCGCTGACCCCGAGACTGGCGACCGCCGGTTTGCTCGACTCAAAGTGCCAGACGTGTTCCCTCGGCTCATCAGATGCTCGCCCGGCCGGTTCGTCCTCGCTGAGCAAGTCATCGGGGCCAAGCTCGATCGGCTCTTCGTCGGGATGGTCGTCGAGAACTGGGCAGCATTCCGGGTGAGCCGCAACGGTGACCTCACCGTGGAAGAAGAAGAAGCCGACGACCTGCTCGAGGCTGTCGAGATGGAGCTCCGTCGTCGGCGCTTCAACCAAGCCGTTCGACTCGAAGTGGCGTCGGACATCGGCGACGAGATCCTCGATCTCCTCGTCCGCGAACTCGACTTGTTGCACGAAGACGTCACGCTGCACCGCTCGCCGCTCGACCTGAGTTGCCTGTTCCAATTGATGTCGCTCGACCGTCCGGACCTCAAGGACACGCCGTGGCCCCCCATCACCGCCGGGCGGATCGCTGCCGCTGACGAGGGCGACCGACCGATCTTCGACGTCGTCCGGCACCGCGCCGTGATGGTCCACCATCCGTACGAAAGCTTCTCGAGCAGCGTCGAAGAGTTCATCTCGCAAGCCGCCGACGACGTGAACGTGCAGTCGATCAAGATGACTCTGTACCGCGCGGGCGGCGACAGCGCGATCATCCGGAGCCTGATGAAGGCTGCCGATCGCGGCAAGCAGGTCGCCGTGCTCGTCGAGATCAAGGCGCGCTTCGACGAGGCCACCAACGTGCAATGGGCGAAGCAGCTCGAACGTGCCGGCGTGCACGTGGTCTACGGCATGGTCGGCTTGAAGACACACAGCAAGGTGGTGCTCGTCGTTCGCGACGATGGCGACCAATTGCGTCGCTACGTCCACATCGGAACCGGCAACTACAACAGCAAGACCGCGCGCATCTACGAAGACCTCGGCGTCATCACGTGTGACCCGAACATCGGTGCCGACGCCGCGCAATTGTTCAACCACCTCACCGGGTACAGCCGTGCACACGACTACTCGACGCTGCTCGTTGCGCCGCGTGACCTGCGGCGCCAGCTGCTCGACCTGATCGAACACGAGACCAGCTTCGGTACCGACGGCGAAATCGTGATGAAGTGCAACTCGATCGCCGATGAGGAGATGGTCGAGGCGCTCTATACCGCGAGCGAAGCGGGAGTGCACATCGAACTGCTGGTCCGCGGTATCTGCTGCCTCCGCCCAGGTGTGCCCGGGATGAGCGAGAACATTCGAGTCCGCAGCATCCTCGGTCGATATCTCGAACACAGTCGGATCTACCGCTTCAAGAACGGCAACGTCGTCGTGAACGGGCGCCTTCCGGGCGCGCGAAGCGACGAGATCCATCTCATCGGGTCCGCTGACCTGATGCCGCGCAACCTCAATCGACGCGTCGAGGTCCTCGTGCCGATCGAGCACCAACGTCATCGCGCCTGGCTCGATCAGGCCATCGACTTCCAACTCGCCGACGGCATCGTGTGCTGGGAACTCCAACCTGACGACACGTGGCACCGCATGGGGCCGACCGACGTCTTCGAGCCGCACCCGCAAGAGCAGATGTATCGCTGGACCGTCGACCAGCAGACCCCGCCTCGAGGCTGAAGTCGGGCGGCTGAGAGCCGCACGACGGGGCTGAGGCTGCGCCCATCGAAGCGTTGCGTTTGCGCTCTCGACCCAACGATTCGTGATGCTGTTCAGCCCCGGATCACCTGCCGATGACGTGTTGGTGCGCGCGTCGTAAACCGTTCATCTCACGTTCACCTGAGGCGGCGGCCCGATTCACCTCGGTTCCGTAACTTGCGTCGTGCTCGCTGCCATCTGAGGCAGCAACAGCGTGAACACATCCCCCAACCCCTTTCCCCACTGGAGTGAGAAAAACGTGAACTCTCCCAAGCGCCGGCTCGTTGCCGGAGCACTTGTCCTGACTCTCGTTGCCGCGGCCTGCGGCAGCGACGATGACACCGCAGACACCAGCACAGAAGACAGCACAGAAGAACCGGCCGCCGAGTCGACAGATGAGACGGCAGCTCCCGGCTCCACCGTCAGCGGCACCCTCGTTGGAGCTGGCGCCTCATCGCAGGCCGCTGGCATGCAAGGTTGGCAGGCTGGCTTCCAGGCGATCAACGAAGACGCCACCATCGAGTACGACGCCATCGGTTCCGGTGGCGGCCGCGAGCTGTTCCTCTCGGGCGGCTCGAGCTTCGCTGGCTCCGACGCCTTCTTGAAGGACGAGGAATTCGAAGCATCGAAGGACCGCTGCGCCGGCGAGCAGGGCGCGATCAACCTCCCGCACTACATCTCGCCGATCGCGATCCCCTACAACCTCCCGCAGATCGAGGGTTCGACGCTCAACCTGACGCCCGACGTCATCGCTGGCATCTTCGCCAACGAGATCGCTAACTGGAACGACCCGGCCATCGCGGCGCTGAATGAAGGCATCGAATTCCCCGATGTCAACATCAACCCCGTGCACCGTTCGGACGAGTCCGGAACCACGGAGAACTTCACCGACTACATGGCCCAGGCTGCGCCTGACGTGTGGAGCTTCGGTGCCATCGAAGTGTGGGACGGCGACGGCCCGGGCGGCGGCGAGGGTGCGCAGGGCACCTCCGGTGTTGTGGCAGCAACCGCTGCCGGTGAAGGCTCGATCGGCTACGCCGACGCCTCGCAGATCGGTGACCTCCCGGCAGCAGCCGTGGGCGTCGGCGGTGAATTCCTCGAATTCAGCCCGGCAGCAGCAGGCCGCATCGTCGATGCCTCTGAGCGTCTCGAAGGTCGCAATGAGTTCGACTTCGCCATCGAGGTCAACCGCACGCCGGATTCCTCCGACGTGTACCCGATCGCACTGGTGTCGTACCACATCGTGTGCCTCGAGTACCCCGACCAAGAGACGGTCGACCTCGTCAAGGCGTTCATGACCTACGTCGGCTCCGAAGCGGGCCAGGCAGCCTCCGGCGCATCGGCCGGCTCAGCTCCGATCTCGCCTGAGGTCCGTGCCGACATCCTGAAGTCGATCGACGCGATCAGCGTCGCAGGCTGACCGAATTCCTCTGATGACGACCGTGGCTGACGTGTACCTCCCGCAGTTACACGTCGGCCACGCCGTCGTTTCATTCCAGCCCAACTCATCCGATCCTGTCCTCGGAGCCTCACCTCGTGATCACTGACACCGCACCGCAGTCTTCTCCCGCCCCGGACGACGACTTCCTGGGTGGAGACACCGGCAAACTCGGAGACAGAGTGTTCCACGGCCTGTCGCTCGGTGCCGCTGCACTGATCCTCGCCACGCTCGCCGCTGTCGCCACCTTCCTCTTCAAGGAAGGCCTGCCGACCTTCACCGGAGACAAGAGCGAGCTCGACAACACCGAGTCGTTCGTGTCATACGTCGGCCCCCTGGTCTTCGGCACGATCTACATCTCGGCACTGGCCCTGCTGATCGCCACGCCAATCGCGATCGCCGTGGCGCTCTACATCAGCCACTACTCGCCGAAGAAGCTCTCGCACACCCTCGGCTACTTCATCGACATCCTCGCCGCGATTCCGAGTGTCGTCTACGGCATCTGGGGGATCGGCGTGCTCGCCCCCATCCTCTCCCGATCGTTGTATCCATGGCTCGACGATCACGCCGGCTTTCTGCCGTTCTTCGGGTCCGACGTCAACGTGTCAACGAGCGGCCGCACGATGCTCACCGTGGCGATCGTGCTCGCGGTCATGATCTTGCCGATCATCACGGCGATCTCACGTGAGGTCTTCCTGCAGACCCCGCGATTGCACGAGGAAGCGTCGTTGGCCCTCGGTGCCACACGTTGGGAGGTCATTCGCCAGGCCGTCCTGCCGTACGGTCGCTCCGGCGTGATCTCTGGAGCGATGCTCGGTCTCGGTCGGGCGCTGGGCGAAACCATGGCGGTCGCCATCATCCTCTCGCCGGCTGACGGCTACTTCTGGAACGTCATCACCAACTCGAACTCGAATACGATCGCGGCCAACATCGCGCTGCAGTTCCCGGAGTCCTCGGGACTTGAGGTCAATCGGCTCATCGCCACTGGCCTCGTGCTGTTCATCATCACCTTTGGCGTCAACGCCATTGCCCGAAAGATCGCCAACGCCGGATTCTCAGGAGCTGACGGATGACCCTGGCCGCCGAACACCAACCAGAGTCGGACACCGAGTCCCCGACCAACGACAACGACCGAATCACCTCGGGCAGCCTCGCCGGCCGCGGGATGTTCGCCATCGTCGGCGCGTCGTTCGTCATCGGTGCGCTGAGCTGGTTGCCGTCCGGAAGCATCAACTGGGCGCGGTGGGTCATCGTGACGCTGCTGGTCTACGTGGCCGGCACCTATGCCGTCGCGCGCATCGTCGAGTCGCCGCGCCAAGCGACCGATCGCCTGGCGACGGCGATCGTCACCAGTGCGTTTGCCCTCGTGCTGCTGCCGCTCATCTCCGTGGTGTGGACGGTGGTCGACAAAGGGTCCAACCGCTTCGACTGGCAGTTCTACAGCGAGACGATGCGCGGCGTCGTCGGAGAAGGTGGCGGTGCATATCACGGCATCGTCGGCACGCTGATCATCACCGGACTCACCACGCTGTTCGCCGTCCCGTTCGGCTTGTTCACCGCGATCTACCTCGTCGAATATGGCGGCAACGGCCGCTTCGCGAGAGCGGTCACGGGGCTGGTCGATGTCATGACCGGTATCCCGTCGATCGTCGCCGGTCTCTTCGCCTACGCCCTGTTCGTCCTGATCGACGGCCCCGGACACCGCTCGGGCCTGGCGGGCGCCATTGCCCTCACGCTGCTGATGACCCCGGTCGTCGTTCGTGCGTCCGAAGAGATGCTGCGCCTCGTGCCGAACGAGTTGCGCGAGGCCTCCTACGCCCTCGGCGTACCGAAGTGGAAGACGATCGCCAAGATCGTGTTGCCGACCGCCATCGCCGGCATTCTGACCGGCGTCGTGTTGGCCATTGCCCGGGTCATTGGCGAGACCGCACCGTTGCTCGTCACGGCGGGTCTGGCGCAGGGGACCAACTGGAACCCGCTCGACGGCCGCATGACCACCCTGCCTGTGTACACGTACCAGGCCTACAAGTTCCCCACCCTGCCGCCGTCGGCCAGCATCGACCGAGCGTGGGCCGCCGCGCTCACGCTGGTGATCATCGTCGCGGTGCTGTTCACCACGGCGCGGATCCTGTCGTCGATCCTCAAGCCTCAAGGTCTGAAATGAACCGTTCGGCCCGCCTCATCACCCCCCACCTCATCAACCCGCACCAGTCGACCCAGACTCCGACGATCCAGAATGGCGAAGCGCATATGACCGACTCCCTACGCGACACGGCGACTCCCACGGCCCAGTCGGCAGCCGTCGACCTCAACGCACCAGTCGACCTGCCCAACCGCATTGACGTCACCGACCTCAACATCTTCTACGGCGACTTCCAAGCTGTCGAAGGCGTGTCGATGACCATCAACCCGCGGTCGATCACGGCGCTCATCGGGCCGTCGGGTTGCGGCAAGTCCACGTTCCTGCGGTCGTTGAATCGAATGCACGAGGTCATCCACGGTGCCTACGTCCAGGGCAGTGTCGTCATCAATGGACACGACCTCTACGGTCCGGGCGTCGACCCGGTCGCGGTGCGGCGCAAGATTGGCATGGTCTTTCAACGGCCCAACCCGTTCCCCACGATGTCGATTGCCGACAACGTGCTTGCCGGCAAGCGCCTCAATTCGAGGCGCATGAGCAAGCCCGATGCGGCCGAGCTGGTGGAGAAGTCGCTGCGCGGTGCCAACCTCTGGAATGAAGTGAAGGATCGGCTCGACAAGCCCGGTTCAAGCTTGTCGGGCGGTCAGCAGCAGCGTCTCTGCATCGCCCGCGCGATCGCGGTGTCGCCCGACGTGCTGCTGATGGACGAGCCCTGCTCGGCGCTCGACCCGATTTCAACGTTGGCGATCGAGGAGCTGATGCTCGATCTCAAGAGGAGCTACAACATCGTGATCGTCACACACAACATGCAGCAAGCGGCGCGCGTCAGTGACCGCACCGGCTTCTTCAATATCAAAGGCACAGGCAAACCTGGCAAGCTGATCGAGATGGACGCCACCGAGAAGATCTTCTCGAATCCGGGTGAACAAGAAACGCAGGACTACATCACAGGCCGGTTCGGCTGATGACCAAGGAACTGCGATCGAACTTCCATGACCAATTGGCCGAGATCGGCGAAGGCATTGCCCGGATGAGTGCCGGCGTCACCGAGTTGGTGCCGCGCTCCACACAGATCCTCCTCGATGGCGACCTCGAGGCAGCTGAGTACGTGATCTTGGGCGACGATGAATACGACGCGACATCGATCGTCTTCGAGGAACGTTGTTTCCGAGTCATCGCTCTGCAGGCGCCCGTCGCATCTGACTTGCGCTCGCTGGTATCGGCAATCAAGATCATCGCCGACGTCGAACGCTCCGCGGACCTGTGCGTCAACATCTGCAAAGCCGCACGCCGTATCTATGGCCACGAACTGGACGCGAACCTACGTGGCGTCATCCAGAAGATGGGCGACCAGGCGACGGTGCTGTTCAAGGAAGCAACCGAGGCCTATCTCAACCTCGATGGCCCCCGTGCCGCAGCACTGCACGACATGGACTCGTATCTCGACGATCTCCAGCGGCAGTTCATCCAGATCATCTTCGAGAGCCACGCTGCTGGCAACATCGACCTGCAGGTTGCTGTTCAGCTCGCCGTGGTCGCCCGCTTCTTCGAGCGCATCGGTGACCATGCGGTCAACGTCGGCGACCGTGTGCGTTACATCGTTGACGGCTGGGTCCCTGCGCATCCATATGCGGAGAGCGACAACGAACCGCCCGACGTCGTCGATGCCGGCGTCGACAGCGGCGTCGACGCGGATGGTGGCTGAGACCTGACATGGCGCTCGTCCTCGTCCTGCTGATCGGCGTTGTGGTCGGTGGCGCAATCGGTGTGTTGATCGCACGTCGAGCGGGACGGTCGCGTGATGATCGAGGTCGGGCCGGGTCGCACGGCGAACCGCTCAAAGACGACATCCCGCTGTCGGTCGATGTCGACCGTGAGACCGACGCGGAACTCGCACGCGGGCTGCGGAGCGCTGTCGATCGCCTGCAGATGGGCGTCGTCATGTGCGACGCCACGCTGAAGACCACGTATCGCAACGCAGCGGCCAATGCGTTGATCGGGACACACGGCGGTGTGATCGTTGACGCGCATCTGCAGCAACTCTTCACCGACACTCAGAACGGCGAGCCGGCGGGGTCCATCGTCGAATTGCAGGGCCCACCCAAGACGACGTTCAGCATCGAGGCCATGCCGATTCCAGACGGTGGGGCCGTCGCCACCGTCGAAGACATCTCCGAACGCGTCCGGATCGACTCGATGCGCACGGACTTCGTCGCGAACATCTCCCACGAACTCAAGACACCCGTCGGTGCGATCGCGGTACTCGCGGAGATGTTGGCCGACGAGCCTGATCCCACGATGATCAACACGTTGTCGAGTCGAGTGGTCGACGAGTCGCACCGCGCTGCCCGGACGATCGACGACCTCCTCGAGCTGTCACGCATCGAGTCGAGTCACCGCCTCGACGACGCCGTCGATCTCGACACCGTCGTCGCTGAGGCAGTGGCGCGCGGCCGGATGGCGGCCGATGGCCGTCGCGTCGAGGTCGAGTCGATCGAGGCTCCGGACCAGGTGTGGATCCGTGCCGATCGACCGCAGTTGAGTTCGGCGATCGGCAACCTGGTTGAGAACGCCGTGAAGTACAGCGATGATGGTGGGCTGGTGCAGGTTCGTATTCGCCGGAACGAGCGGTGGGTCGAAGTGATGGTCGCCGATCAAGGCGTAGGTATCCCGGCGGCCGACCTCGACCGGGTGTTCGAACGCTTCTATCGCGTCGACAAGGCCCGAGCCCGCCAGACCGGTGGGACCGGATTGGGTCTGGCGATTGTCCGTCACGTCGCGAACAACCACGGCGGTGTCGTGTCGGTCCAGTCCAAGGAAGGGGAAGGGTCGACCTTCGCCTTTCGTCTGCCCGCACGCCTTATCGTGGAGCGACCCGCCGAGACGGCGCCGAGCGGGTCCCGAACAACACTGTTGCCGACGAAAGTGAGCATGCCCGATGAGTGAAGCGGTGATTCTCGTCGTGGAAGATGAGCCATCGTTCGTCGAGGCGCTCAATGTCGGTCTCGTCCGCGAGGGGTTCACCGTGCACGTTGCCGTCGATGGCGTCGAGGCCCTCGAACAATTCGATGCCGTGTCGCCCGACCTCGTATTACTCGACGTGATGCTGCCGCGGTTGTCTGGCATCGAAGTGTGCAGACAGATCCGCAAGAAAAGCCGAGTGCCGATCATCATGGTGACGGCAAAGAGTGCTGAGATCGACACGGTCGTCGGCCTCGAGGTGGGCGCGGACGACTACGTGACCAAGCCGTACCGCATCCGTGAACTCACTGCCCGCATGCGGGCGGTACTGCGACGTTCGCCGGAAACGCCTGACGCGACGGTTGGGCTCGGGAGCAGCACGATCGAAGTGGGCGACGTCGCGCTCGACCCCGACGCTCATCGAGTCAGTGTTGATGGGGTCGATCTCGCGTTGCCGCTGAAGGAATTCGAACTCCTCCACCTGCTGCTGGCGAACGCGGGGCGGGTGCTGCCGCGCGAAACGCTCATCGACCGGATCTGGGGCTACGACTACGT
>JAJCXU010000459.1 GCA_029263275.1 Ilumatobacter sp. | reverse complement strand
GCAAGGAACGCAACGCGCTGATCGTTGCGTTCGTCATCAACGCTGGCTTCTTCGTCGGTGAACTGACCGTTGGGTTGTTCAGCCGCTCGATGGGGTTGATTGCCGATGCCCTCGACATGGGTGCCGACGCGAGCGTGTATGCGCTCAGCCTCGCCGCTGTCGGCACCGCTGTTGCACGCAAGAAGCAGCTGGCACGCATGAGCGGTTACCTCCAGATCGGGCTCGCCGCGATCGGGCTTGCTGAGGTGGTTCGGAGGTTCTTTGTCGACAACGAGCTGCCGAGCCCCGCTTCGATGATCGTCATGTCCGTGCTCGCCTTGGCCGGCAACATCGTGACACTGCTCGTCCTGCAGCGTGTCCGATCCGGCGAAGCACATCTCCAGGCGAGCTGGATCTTCACGGCCAACGACATCAAGGTCAACGGGCTCGTCATCGCCGCCGCACTCGGCGTCATGGTCACCGACTCTGCGATCCCCGACCTGCTTGCCGGTGGTGCGATATTCGTCGTCGTCGCCAACGGAGCCCGCCGGATTCTCCGGATCAGCCGATGAACTCCCTCCGGCGACCGGCGATGATCGCAGGGATCGTCGCGCTCGTCGCGATCGATCTCGCCAGCAAATTCTGGGCCGTCGCCACCCTCGACGATGCTCCCATCGAGCTCCCCGGCCCCCTCGACCTCCAACTCGGCTACAACAGCGGGACGGCGTTTGGCCTGTTCTCGAACGTGCCGAGTCTGCTGATCGTCATCGTGACCAGCGCCGTCGCCGTCGCACTCCTCAGAGCGTGGTGGCACGGCCGTACACAGACCGGACCTGCAGCGCTCATCATCGCCGGCGCCGTTGCGAACGCGATCGATCGACTCGAAGCAGGCTCCGTCGTCGACATGCTGCACACGGGCTGGTGGCCGACATTCAACATCGCCGACATCTACATCACGACGGGTGTCGCCTGGTGGGCGATCGTCAGCGCCAGATCCGACCGGTCGGCCTCGGTCGCGACCGATTCGACCGACACCACGCCGCAGCGGAACCGATCGGACGAATCGAGTCTGCTCTCGGGACGAGGCGCTGATCAGGATCCGAATGTGCAGGACTCTTCGGGGCTCGGATAGTCGACGTCGTCGATTCCGCCAACCGTGCGGTTCGTTGCGTCCGGTACGTCGAGCGGTTCGAGTTCGTCGTAGGTGGCGGTGATGACGTAGCGGTCTCGATGCTCGGCGTCGGTTCCGTCGTCACCGGTCGCGCTCGGATCGACGACGAGGCCGGTCACCCGGCCCAGCGAGTCGATTACGGCGGTGATCGTTGGAATCTGGCTGCGTTCGTCGTCGGTGACGGTGACGCCGCCGGCTGCGAGTTCGGCGAGGTACAAGTCGGGGTCCATCGTGATCTCGATCGCCTCACCATCGAGCCCGAACGGCGTGGGTGCCGTGTCCACCGAGGTCGCAGTGTCGATCGCCGCGAGCACGGTGGTGCCGAGGTCGGGTTCTTCGACACCGGTCATGATGTAGCTGGTGAGGATCTCTCCGAGCTTCTCGACGAGGCGCGCTTCGTCGAGGCTCGGGTCGAGAGGTATGTCGATCCACGAGTCGGGCTGATTGCTCTGGGCGAGGAGCAGCGACGTGTCGGTGACGATCAGCGGCGGTGCGTTGCGTCGAGGGGCAAGGCCCAACACTCCATTGGTGGTATCGATCGAACCTTCGACGGCGTCCAGGCCGCTGAGGCAGTCCGCGTACGGCGATGCGCTGTCGGGCTGGTAGGTGAAATCCCATCGCTGTGGACTGGGAGTGTTCTTCAGACGGTCCACGATCGGTGCCGCTTCGTCGGAGGCGACATCGGAGGAACTGTCGCCGCAGCCCGCGAACGTCGCAGCGAAGATCATGACGATGACGATTCGCATCAGTAGTGCCGCGAGTGACCGGTCAGCACGCGACGCAGAAGTCGCGGCCGATGACTTGCGATTGCGAGATCGGGCAAGGGCGCCATCAGGACTCGACCGGTACGTCGACGTTGAAGACGACCTGGTCGAAGTCGCCGTATCGGGCGGTGACCTCGATGGTCCAGAGTCCGGCAACGGGGAAGTCGGCATCGTCGGCGATGACATGGTTCGGGCTGGCCGGGAAGGTCTCGATCTCGATCGGCCCGATCTGCTCGCTTTCGAGTTCGGCGGTCACGGTGATCTCGTCGGCACGGTCGAGTCCGCCCCGGGGCGAGGTGATGGTGACGTGCATGACGGTGCCGCCGGTGACGGCAGGTTCGAGTTCGACCTGTGCGATGCGGTCACCCTGGACCACCGACGCAGTCTGGTTCTGAGGTTCGGACAGTTCCGGAGGCGGGGCGTTGACGAGCCCCGACGTGGCCGCGATGACGAACGCGATGCCGACGACTTCGATCAGGACGCTCTTTCGTGTTGCTGCCGACGTGCTGGGCTCCGCGCTGCCTGCTATCGGTCCTGGCGCGGCGCTGAGCGCGAACACTTCCGCCGAGGGGGCGACAGTGCTTCGAGCGAGGAGGCGTCGTGTGATCGCTGCGGTTGCGACCACGATGGCAACGAGTGCCACCTTGACGATCAGCCAGCGGCCGTAGCTCGAGTCGGTGATCCCGCCGAGGCCGCCGACCTGGCGCCACCCGTTGATGCTGCCGCTGACAGCGAGCACAGCGACCGACCCGAGCGCCCACGGCGAGAACCGGTTTGCCGTCTCCCAGAAGCGGGTTCGCGGAAGCCCGATGATCAAGAGCGTCAGACCGCCGACCCAGATGGTCATGGCTGCAAGGTGGGTGACGGTTGCGGCGTATCCGAGCGCAACCCAGCGCCCGGTGACACCGTGCCCGCCCGCGGCCACGATCGCGAGCAGACCGAGACCGGCGACGACAGTGACCGCGGCACCTGTTCGTGACAGTAGGCGGTGTCTCCAGACGACGAACGGAACGAATGCGACGATCGCAGCGAGCCGCAGCACCCACCACTGCCCTGACCGCGTCGCTGCAACGGTGGGCCAGTCGAGCACCGACGAGCCGATCAAGCTGGCCTGCGCCGAGATCATGGCTGCGGTTCCGGCGGCGCCGGCCGCCACGCCGACCATGAGGAGTCGGCCGACCCGGCGTGTCGACAGCTGTGGTCGGGCGAGTGCCATTGCTGCGAACAGTCCGCCGAGCAGGACGGCGATGCCCGCGTAGCTCGCGAAGCGCCCGACAGCGAGCGGAACGGCACCGCCCGGTAAATCGTTGCTTGTTGCGAACAGTTCGTCGACGAGCCCGGATCGCGTAGCGGTTGCTTCTCCGACAGAGAACGTGAAGGCGCCGCGAATGTTGTGGAGTCCGCCGACAGAGCCTGCCAGGCCACGACGTAGGTGCCGTCGCGAAGCGTTTCGTCGATCGCGAGTCCGAGTGTGCTGTCCCCACGCGATTGGTCGGCGGTGCCGAGGTCGACGTCGTTGCCGTCAGCGTCCACAACGCGCAGCGCCGGCTCGACCGGGTCGATCGCCTCGCTGAACGTGAGCACGATCTCGGATGGCGCCTCGTCGAGCACGGCCTGGTTACCAGGGTTCGTCTCCACCAGATCGGCGTGGGCGCTGACCGGCCCCGACCAACTCAACCCCGCGACGACAATGACGACCGCGGCGACGAAGCGACCCCATGAGGACATCATGACGATCGGCGGCGAATGGAGAGCACGACTGCGGCGCCTGCGACGACGATCGCTACGCCCACGGCGATTGCGAGGAGCAGCCCGTTTCCGCCGCCTTCGCTGTCGTCGTCAGCATCGGCGAGCGAATCGACGCCCGTCGTGGACGTTTCGACCATGGTGTCATCCGGGGTATCGGTGGCGGCGGGAGCGGTCGGGGGCGTCGTAGATGGCGCTGTCGTCGATGTCGCAGCATCGGCGGTCGGTTCGGGCCCCACCGTCGTGGTGGTTTCGGGCACGATCGTTGTGGTGATTTCGGGCGCTGCCGACGTGGCGATCGGGCCCATCAGGGCCATGGCGGGTGCGGGTTCGTCGAGTTCGTCGCCGGAGCCGTCGCTCGGAACGTCGATCCAGCGGATCTCACCAGCCTCGCAACGTTGCACGAACGGGAAGTACACGGTGGCGTCAGGTGTCGGCGGCAGGGTCAGCGCGACGTTGAAGGTGAGTTCCTGATCGTCGGGAAGTGGGCCGCCAGCGAAGGTGACGACATTGTCCTCCACGGAGCCTTCCCATCCCTGTGGTGCTTCGGGCGTGGCGTCGCTGACTCCGTCGGGCAGTCGCATGTCCAGTGACGTCGTGGATGACCCGTCGCAGCCGTGTTCGACGGTGAATCCAACGGAGAGTCGGCTTCCAGCTTGTGCTTCGGTCGGGTCGGGATCGATGTGGGCGAAGGCGGGTGTCGAGACGAGCAGGGCGCTTGCTGCGGCGAGGAGCCCGATGACGGCTTGACGAATGCGCATGTCGATCCTTTCAGGCCAAGTCGGGTGGAGAGCTGTTTGTCAAGCGATCGTGGCGATGCGGTCGCGGAGTTCGCTGACGTCGACGACGACGTCGAATCGTTCGACCACGATGCCGTCGGCGCCGACGAGGAAGATGGCGGGTTCGAAGGTCAGACCGGACGCGTCGACGGCGGGGGCAGACGTGGTGGCGGTGTTGTCGGTGTAGACCTCGCTGTGCACGAACGTCACGTCGTCGAAGTCGCCGGCTACTTCGATCAGTAGTTCGAGGATCGGGCCGCATGTCGCGGTCTGGCAGAACGCAGGTGTGCCGATCAGATAGACGACCGGCTTTCCGGTGGCGAGCGCATCGGTCAATGTGACTTCGTGGAACGGGCAGCCCGGCTCGCGTGTGCAGATCGGGTCGACGCCCCGACCATCTGAGGTGGTCGGCGTGTCGAACGGTTCGAGCGGGTCGCCTGGTCCGGCGAACGGCAGCGCACCGGCTTCGACGACGGTGAATGATGCGTCGGCTCGGGCGCCGTCGAGGTCGACTTGCAGCGTGTAGATGGCTGGGTCGGCGACGTCGAGTCGAAACTCGTAGTACGGCAGTGCAACGGATTCGGTCCGTCTCTGGCCGACGACCTCAACGATCAGTTCTCCCTGCTCGTCCAGGAGCCCGGCACGTAGCTCGTCGGGGCCTTCGGCTCGAAGCGTGCCGTCGATGTCGGCGACGCCGAGCGCGAGTCGGCGATCGGGCCCGGCGGTGATGCTCGGATCGGTGAAGTAGCGGATCAAGGCAAAGTCATCGCCGTCGCTGGTCGAGGAGTCATCGCTTTCCGATACGTCGGCTCCGGACGTGTCCTGCGCGGCAGACCCATTGTCGCTGGAACCGCAGGCTGCGAGCAGCGCTCCTCCGGTTCCGGCGAGGAAGAGTCGGCGACTGATCGATCCGGACGTGTTGACGTTCACGTTGCCGAATCGTATGTGTTCGCCGAGCGGACAGAGCATCAGCAGCGCCGTACAATCGGAGTTCGTGATAGACGTCACCGGCTCAGACGAACGGAAATTCCCTGTCGTCGAATGCACACGTGGACCGATCCCGCCCGAAGAGACTGGTGTTCGATGACGCTCACCGATCGCACCGAGGATCCGTTCGTTGCCAACTCCGACGGTCCCGAATTGAACGCCGGGGAGGACTCCGTTGGAGGCGTGTCCGACGCAACGGTTGAGCGCTTCTACCGGGTCCTGCTGATTGCGCTCGCCGTCGCTGTCGCCGCTGCTGGGTTCGGCGTGGCCGGAGTGTGGGCGTTGAGGGCTGATGACCCGGAGCCGCAGCCGATGAACGAAATCGATGTCGGGTTCTTGCGCGACATGCTCGATCACCATGAACAAGCGCTGCTGATCGCGAACATCTACCTCGACGAACGACCTGACAGCGGCGTTGCACCGTACGCACGTGAAGTGCTGCTGTATCAGGAACGCGAGATCGGTTGGATGAAGGGATGGCTCGCCGAGGAGGGATACGCCGTGGGTGAACCCGACCGCACCGCCATGGAGTGGATGGACGAACCGGTTCCGGTCGCCGAGATGCCCGGCATGCAATCCCAGCAACGTTTGGATGAACTCGACGCAGCGACCGGTGAGGACGCCGACCGCCTGTTCTTTCAGATCATGGCCGACCACCACCTGGGTGCCATCCACATGGGCGATCACGCCCAACTGAACGGTGCTCGCCAGGAGATCATGGATTTCGCGGCCAACGTGTCTCGCAATCAGAAGATCGAGATCGCCGAGTA
>JAJCXU010000458.1 GCA_029263275.1 Ilumatobacter sp. | reverse complement strand
GGTCGACGTCTTCTCGCTGTTCCCTCAGCTCATCGACAAATTCTGTGCGGAGAGCCTGCTCGGTAAGGCCCAGGCGCGCGAGCTCCTCGACCTCCGAACCCACGACATCCGAGAGCAGACGACCGACGTCCACGGCACCGTTGACGACAGCCCGTTCGGCGGTGGCGCCGGCATGGTGATGAAAGCCGAGCCGATCTTCGACGCCGTCGAAGCTGCCCAACCGCCAAAGCCACTGCTGTTGCTCAGTCCTGGCGGTCGACGATTCGACCAGGCGATGGCGGCTGAACTCGCAGCGACTGCCGAGACGTCGGGAGGCTTCAGCCTGCTGTGCGGACGCTACGAAGGCGTCGACCATCGTGTGCGCCAGCATCTCTGCGACGGCGAAGTCAGCATCGGCGACGTGGTGTTGAGTGGGGGAGAGGTCGGCGCATGCCTGATCATCGAGGCGGTGACTCGGCTCCTCGACGGAGCGATGGGCAACGCGGTCAGCACCGTCACCGAGAGTTTCGGTGAGTCCGGTCTCCTCGAGGAACCTCAGTTCACACGTCCCGCCGAATTCCGCGGCTGGGACGTTCCGGACGTGCTGCGCAGCGGGGATCACGCCCGAGTTGAGCGCTGGAGAAGAGCCCAGCGACTGCATCGGACGCTGCGTGAACGACCCGACCTCGTTCCTGACGAACTGGGTGCTGCGGACCAGAAGCTCCTCGAAGAGTTTCCTCCTGTCCCATATTCCTGATTCGCCCCGTATCATTGTCAAGCCTCATCGGCGCGAGTCCGCGCCGACATCAACCTCTCGACCGCCACAATCTTCACTGCAGGTATCGCCATGAAAGCCACCGACCTCATCGACAACGATTCGCTCCGCACGGACATCCCCGAGTTCCAAGCGGGCGATGAGCTGAAGGTGCACGTGCGCGTCGTCGAGGGCGGCAAGGAGCGCATCCAGGTGTTCCAGGGTGACGTCATCGGCATCCAGGGCGGCGGCTAGCAGGAGACCTACACGGTCCGCAAGCTCAGCTACGGCGTCGGAGTCGAGCGCACCTTCCCAATGCACGCTCCAACCGTGCAGAAGGTCGAAGTCGTCAAGCGTGGCGACGTGCGCCGCGCCAAGCTGTACTACCTCCGGGATCGCAAGGGCAAGGCTGCCAAGATCCGCGAGAAGCGCACCTTCTGATGCGCCGAGCCAGCTGACGCTGGCTCACACTCGGACGCATCGAGCGTCCCCATCGGGCTCACGGCCCCAGCAACGATCAACTGCTGGAGGAATGCGCCCATGGGCAAGCCGAACACGCCGACCGATCAACGCAACCGCGCCCGCGGCCAATGGGGTGAAGACCTTGCCGCTGCGTACTACGAGCGCAATGGCTGTCGCGTCATCGATCGAAACTGGCGGTCGCCGACGGGCGAACTCGACCTCGTCGTGCTCGACGGCGATACCTACGTGTTCAGCGAGGTGAAGGCCCGTCGGTCGGACCTGTACGGTCCTGCCGCCGCTGCGGTCGGCATCGAGAAACAACGACGCATTCGTCAGCTCGGCGTGGAGTGGCTGCGTGCACACGACCTCGGCCACGTCGACGTGCGGTTCGACGTGATCGCGATCACCGGCAACGACCTCGACCATGTGCCGGACGCGTTCTGATGGGCGATCTTGCCGCCGCGTCGAGGTCGGTATACCGTGGGTATATGGAGACCACGACGATCAAAGTGAGCGTCGAGACTCGCGACCGGATCAAATCCTTCGGTGGTGCGACTCACGAAGAGACCATCGTTGCGGCACTCGATCTGCTCGACGAGAAGCACTTCTGGGCGCAGGCCGATGCCGCAGGTGCGTACCTTCGGGCGCTGCCGGCAGAGGAACAATCTCGGCGAAAGGCCGAAGTGGCTGCGATCGACGCCGACTTCGACGCCGTCGATGACTGACGCTGGCGACATCTACATCGCAAATGTCGGGGGTGGGAGGCGTCGACGGGTGATGGTGCTGACGTCGATTCGGTTTCATCGCCTTGCGGGCCGAGCGATCGTTGCTCCGGCGGTCGTGGTATCAGCAGCCGATCCGCAGCCGCCGTGGCGCATCGCTGTTGGATCGGATCTCTTTGCCCTCGATGCACTGCGCACCGTCGACCTCGAGCAGCTGCTCGAATCCGTCGGTCGAGCCGACCGCCAAGCCTGCACGGCTGCTCGGAGTGCGCTGCAGGCGATCACGTGAGCTCCGGAGCGGTCAGCCGAAGAATGCCCAGGCGGTGAGGCCAGCGACCACGAGGAGGCTGATCGCCACGAGGGCGTAGTCGAACGTTGTTGTGGTCTGTTTGCGGTTCGGGTCGAATCCCACACGACAAGTATGGCGTACCGGTCGCGGTCAGGTTCCGAATCGGACCGACCCGATGGTCTGCGTCAGACCGAATCCGAGTCGCTGCGCTATCCGATTCGATCCCGTGTTGTCGGCCTCACATCGATACATCGGTGGTGTGCCGCTGTTGACGCGGGACTCGACCAAGCGGTGGACGCAGGCCACGCCGAGTCCACGTCGCCGGGCCGCCGGGTGGGCGATGACCCCGATGTCATCGAACGGCACCGAGTCAGCGAGACGGGCGCTGGCACAGGCGAGCAGGCGCTCGCCGCCCTGTTCGCTCAGCAAGTCGACTGCGCCGACGATGTGCGGGTCGAGGTTGTCGAGGTCGAAGTCGGCTTCCTCAGCGTCGTCGTCGCTGACGGCGCCACGGAGGTCGGTGATCAGTGCTACATCGGACAGGAGGCTGCGGTCGAGTGATCGGATGGTCACCCCGCCGAGGTCGATCTGCGGATCGAGGAGTGGGCCGTCGAGGACGCGGTTGACCCCGATGCCGCGCACGGCTGCACCGAGGTTGACTGCTCGGGTGACGAAGTCGCGGGCCGAGAGTGGCGTGGCCACGACCACGGGCGCCAACCTCCCGACGACGTCAGGGTCACACCAAACCGCCGAGCGGTCACCGAACGGATAGCAGGTCGCGATGCCCGACTCGGCTCGATCAGCCGCGGGAACGAGGGTGGTGCCGAGCGGGAGAGTGTGGCCGAGATCTGCCTCGACCGTTGCCAGCAAGGTGTCGAGGTAGCGCTGCGCGTTCGGGCCGAGACGAGGAGGCACCCGCGGCACCGTAGTAGCTGGCTGTTCGCTGGGTTGGTTCAAGAACGGCCTGGGTGTGACCGATGAATCAACGAGGATCACAGATTCACAACCGGTGAATCCGTATCCTCTGACACTTCGTGGCCCGAGGAGACAAGCGGGCAATCAATCCCCCCACCTCCCCAGGAGCCCCCCGTTGACGACTGAAACTCTCGATTCGCCTGCGCGCCCCGCGCTGCGCACCCGCTTCCAGGAAGCCTGGCTGTCTAACCCGAAGGCCGACTTGTTGTCCGGCCTCGTTGTTGCCCTCGCACTGATCCCTGAAGCGATCTCGTTCTCGATCATCGCTGGCGTCGACCCCAAGGTCGGCCTGTACGCATCGTTCTCGATTGCCATCATCATCTCGATGGTCGGCGGTCGCGCCGGAATGATCTCGGCGGCCACCGGCGCCATGGCGCTCGTCATCGTGCCGCTCGTCGAGGACTATGGCGTCGAGTACCTCTTCGCTGCGACGGTGCTTGCTGGTTTGCTGCAGGTGCTGTTCGGCTACCTCGGCGTTGGCAACTTGATGCGATTCGTTCCTCGCACGGTGATGCTCGGCTTCGTCAACGCGCTGGCGATCCTGATCTTCCTGGCGCAGATCCCGCACATCATTCTCGAAGACGGCGACAAGGACCAGCTCCCGCTGAACCTCGCCTTCATCGCGGCTGGCCTCGCCATCATCTATGGCCTGCCTCGCCTGACCAAGGTGATCCCGTCACCGCTCGTCGCCATCAGCGTGCTCGCTGCGGGCGCGATCTACTTCGACTGGTCGCTCCCGACCGTCGGCGACATGGGAGCGTTGCCCGACACGCTGCCCGGCTTCGGTCTGCCTGACATCCCGTACACCTGGGACACGTTGAGCATCATCTTCCCGTTCTCGCTCACGCTGACCTTCGTCGGCCTGCTCGAGTCGCTGCTCACCGCACAATTGCTCGACGACATGACCGACTCGAACTCCGACAAGAACCAAGAGTCACGGGGCCAGGGCATCGCCAACGTCTTCACGGGCTTCTTCGGCGGCATGGCCGGTTGCGCCATGATCGGCCAGTCGATGATCAACCACCGCTCCGGAGGCCGCACCCGGCTGTCGACACTGTCGTCGGGCGTCTTCCTGCTCATCTTGATCATGGCGCTGGGCGACCTCGTCGCGCAGATCCCCATGGCGGCACTCGTCGCCGTGATGATCATGGTCGCGATCGGCACGTTCAACTGGAAGAGCATCATGCCGAAGACCACCCAGTCGATGCCGAGGTCCGAGACCATCGTCATGGCCGGCACCGTCATCGTCGTGGTCGTCACACACAACCTCGCATACGGCGTCGCAGTCGGCGTGCTGCTGTCGGCGATCTTCTTCGTCCGCAAGGTCAGCCACGTCGTGTCGGTCACCAGCGTGCTCGACCCGGACAACCATGAGCGGCTCTATGCAGTCAGCGGTCAGTTGTTCTTCGCGTCGACCAACGATCTCGTCCACTCCTTCGACTACGACGCCGTGAAGGTGAACCGGGTGGAGATCGACTGCACCGAGGCCCGCATCTGGGACACGTCGGCGATCGTCGCACTGAACGCCGTGGTCGCGAAGTTCGCCGAGCGAGGCATCGATGCGCACCTGGTCGGCATGAACCGTCACGCCGCCGACCTCCACGAGCGGACCTCTACCCTCGTCAACTCCGACCACTGACGGGCCAGATCGCCCGATCGCTGCGTCAGCCCTCACCGCTCATTGAGCAAGCTCAACTCGGGTTCATGCTTCCTTGCGCTCGGACGATCTGATCCCGTCAGTTCGAATGACTTGAAGAGTTGATTCGTGAGCTGGGCAATTGGTTCGGGATGACGCTTCTGGGCGGGCCGCAGTTCGTAGGGTGTTCCCTGTGATCAAGCGGCTGTTGAGGGGTTCTCTTGTCGCCTCAGCTCTTGGGCTCGTCGTCCTCGGTTCCTCTGCCGGTGCGGCGCCTCTTCCTGATCCTGAGCCGATCAACGACACGCCGACCGTTGAGTCCGGCTTGCTCGATGTGCCGATTGGATGCGTCGTGCCCGATCCCGCTGACGTGGCATTCATCGGGACGGCCATTGCCAAGGACTTCGAGAAGGTTCGCTACGAGATCGTGCAGCTCCGCGCGGGCTCGATCACCGGCTACTCGATCGACGGCCTGGTCGACGTGCTCTACCTCGACGATGCGAAGTTCGTCGACGTCGGCCGGGACTATCTCGTCGGAGCCCGGTTCGACCCCGACTTCGGTGCGTTGATGTCGACAGTTCGGCCGGCCGAGCCGTTGTTCGGCGGCAACGACGTGATTGGTCTGGAAGACACCGATGTCGAATGTCCCGTCATCGACGACCCTGTGCGCACCGTGCTCCCCGACGGAAGCAGCGTCGACTCGGGCGTCATCAGCCCGCTCCTCGACAACAAGCGGACGCTCCTCGCCACGCTCGGTGTGCCGACGGCCATCGCGTTCGCCGCATTGATCGGGCTCGTCCTGCTCCGCCAGGTCTGGCGCTACTTCATCAAGGGCGTCTTCGAGCTCGGACGCGCCGCGGTCACCCCGGCACCGGATCACAAGTCGATTCGGGTTCGCGAGCACCGCGAGGGTGAAGCGACATCGTGAAGATGTCACCAAGCCTGCGCTGACGTCCCCACTGCAGGCGAACTCTGTGAGCGCGGGTGTGTACGTTCGACCTTGTGATCGAATCGGTGGAGGCCACGGCCTACGGACGTGCAGCCTCTGAGGCTCTTGCCGCCGCCGTCGCACGGGCGAAACAGGCGGGGCCGCTCGCCCCCGTCACGGTCATCGTGCCGAGCAACTTCGTGGGGCTCTCGGCTCGCCGACTGCTCGGTTCGGGAGCGTTGGGTGTCGGCTCGCTCTCGGGCATCGCGAATGTTTCATTCGTGACACCGTTTCGGCTGGCCGAGCTCGTCGCCGCCGATTTGCTGCTCGACACGGCGCCGATCACCAACCCCGTGCTGGGCGCGGCGGTACGGCAGGCACTCGCCGAAGACCCTGGCATCTACGGGCCCGTGGCCGAGCACGAGGCGACCGAGGCGGCTTTGGCCAGCTTGTTCGCCGAGTTGTCGAACGTCGATGAGGCCGGGCTCGAGTCGATTGAAGACGAGGGCTCGACTGCTGCGCTGCTCGCCGTGAAGTTCTACCGACAGATCGCAGCGAAACTCGGTGCGTTCCACACCGAGCACGACCTGGCCTCGGCGGCTGCCGATCGGGCCGACCTCGGTGAGCGGCTCGTCCCGTTCGGGCACGTCATCTGGTACCTGCCAGCGCCCGTCACCGCGGCAATCGGCCGGTGTGTCGGTGAGGTGCTGCGCGGCGCAGTCTCATCATCGGTCATCGTGGGGCTCACGGGCCACAGCATCGCCGACAAGCCGGTGTTGGCCTCGATGGGCGACGCTGGCGTCGACGTGGCTGAGTCACCCGCGAGTGTGCCGCCCACAGGCGATGAGATCGTGTCGGTCACCGACGCACCCGAAGAAGTCCGCGAGGTCTGTCAGCGCATCGTCGGCCTGGTCGCCGAAGGCGTTCGCCTCGATCGGATCGGAGTGTTCTTCCCGACTCCTGACCCGTACGTACGGATCGTCGAGCAGCAGTTCGCCGCCGCCGAGATCCCGGTCAACGGGCCCGATCCTCGGCGCCTTGCCGATTCAGCTGCCGGTCGAACGTTGCTCGGCGCGCTGGCGCTCCCCGAGGCGCGCTGGCGTCGTGATCGAGTCATGGCCGTGGTCAGTAGCGGTCCCGTGCGGTTTGAGGGGCAGCAGGTCCACCCCACTGACTGGGACGAGTTGTCCCGCCAGGCCGGCGTGGTGATCGATCTCACCGACTGGCGCCGCAAGATCGAGTACGACGCAGAACGCACCGTCAAGCGAATCGAGTCGCTTGAATCTGGCGACGCCAGCGACTCCGTCGACTTCCAACTGCAGAAGCTGCGCGATCGAGTTGCGGACGGACAGCATCTGGTCGCGTTCGTCGAAGCGCTCC
>JAJCXU010000457.1 GCA_029263275.1 Ilumatobacter sp. | reverse complement strand
GTTGGAGCTTCTTCATGAGCGACGCACGTATCCAGGGCTACGCCCGAGCACTGTTCGAGATCGCCCGCGCCGAGGGCACGCTCGACGAAGTCGAAGACGAGTTGTTCCGATTCGCTCGGTCATATGAGTCGAGCGATGAGCTTCGCAACGCGCTGACCGACGACCAGGTGCCCGCTGAGAGGCGTCAGGCAATCGTCGAAGATCTGCTCGGTGGCAAGGCAACGAGCACCACGACACAGTTGGTGTCGATGGTGGTCGGCTCGGGCCGCGGGCGTGAGCTTCCGGCCATCGTCGATCAGCTCGTCCAGCGTGCTGCTGGCTCGAAGAACGTCGCGGTTGCAGAAGTCCGCACCGCTGTTGCGCTCTCCGATGACCAACAGGACCGACTCAAGGCGGCGCTCGAAAACGCCACCGGCACGAGCCTCAGTCTCAAGACCGTCGTCGACCCCTCCGTGCTCGGAGGCGTCGTCGCCACCATTGGTGACACCGTCATCGACGACACCGTTCGTACTCGCATCGACCAGCTGAAGAGCCGGCTCTTAGAGCCGACCCGGATGCCGCACGACCACTCATTTGCTGACCGTTAGGGAAAATCAGAATGGCTGAACTCACCATCTCCGCTGCCGATATCGCATCGGCGCTCAAGAAGAACCTCGACGGCTTCGAGCCGTCGCTCGAGGCCCGCACCGTCGGCCGCGTCGCCGAAGTCGGCGACGGCATCGCCCGCGTGTCCGGTCTTCCCGACGCCGCAGTCAACGAGCTCCTTGAGTTCGAAGACGGCTCGGTCGGACTGGCCCTCAACCTCGACGAATCGTCGATCGGCGCCGTTGTGCTCGGTGACGTCGACAAGATCGAGGAAGGCCAAACCGTCAAGGCCACCGGCAGCATTCTCTCGATGCCCGTCGGTGACGGCGTGCTCGGTCGCGTCGTCAACGCACTCGGCGACCCCGTCGATGGTGCAGGCGAACTCACCGGCACCGAGCAGCGCCGCATGGAGATCCAGGCACCGGGCATTCTCGGCCGCCAGCCCGTGCACGAGCCGCTGCAGACCGGCATCAAGTCGATCGACGCGATGACCCCGATCGGTCGTGGCCAGCGCGAACTGATCATCGGTGACCGCAAGACCGGCAAGACCGCAGTTGCCATCGACACGATCCTGAACCAAAAGGGTTTGGGCGTGAAGTGCATCTACGTCGCCATCGGCCAGAAGGGCTCGACCGTCGCACAGACGGTCGACACGCTCCGCCAGGCCGGCGCCATGGAGTACACCGTTGTCGTCACCGCTCCGGCGGGCGACCCTGCACCGTTCAAGTACCTCGCTCCGTACGCAGGCGCTGCCATCGGTCAGCACTGGATGGACAGCGGCGAGCACGCCCTCATCGTCTATGACGACCTCTCCAAGCAGGCCGACGCCTACCGCCAGATTTCGTTGCTCCTGCGCCGCCCGCCGGGCCGCGAGGCCTACCCCGGCGACGTGTTCTATTTGCACTCGCGTCTGCTCGAACGTGCCGCCAAGCTCTCTGACGAGAACGGCGCAGGTTCGCTCACCGCACTGCCGATCATCGAGACGAAGGCCGGCGACGTGTCAGCATTCATCCCGACCAACGTGATTTCGATCACCGACGGCCAGGTCTTCCTGCAGGACAACCTCTTCAAGTCCGGTGTGCGTCCCGCAGTCGACGTCGGCATCTCGGTGTCACGAGTCGGCTCGGCGGCACAGACCAAGTCGATGAAGGGCGTGGCGGGCACGCTGAAGCTCGACCTCGCACAGTTCCGCGAGCTCGAAGCCTTCGCCACGTTCGGCTCTGAACTCGACGCGATCTCCAAGGCCCAGCTCGAGCGTGGCTACCGCCTGGTCGAGCTGCTCAAGCAGCCGCTCAACTCGCCGATGGCTGTCCAAGACCAAGTCGTCTCGCTGTTCGCTGGCACCAAGGGCTACCTCGATGATCTGCCCGTTTCCGACGTGCAGCGTTTCGAGTCGGAGCTCCTCGACTTCATGCGGTCGAACCATGGCGGCCTGATGGACGAACTCAAGACGCAGAAGATTCCTGACTCGCTCGCCCCGGCCGTCGATGCCTTCAAGGCACAGTTCGCCGTGTCCGGCGACGCTGCTGGCAACGCGATCGACCCGACGTCGGTCGACGCCGACGAATTGGGCGAAGCCGAGTCGAACAAGACACTGGCCACGGAATAATCCGCAGCCCTATCCAAGACACCGACGACAATCGAAAGATGACCATGTACACGAAATGCGCACTGGGCGCCGAGGGAAGTGCCAGCGACGAAGCTGCCGCATTCGGCGATCAGCATCGGCCGCAGCCGCGTGGTCTGAGCCGGAGGCATTCATAATGGCAGGTGGTACCGAGCGAATTCTGCGTGGCCGCATCAAGGCGATGCAGTCGACGAAGAAGATCACGCGCGCCATGGAGCTCATCGCTGGCTCGCGCATCGTGAAGGCCCAGCAACGAGTGCAGGCCGCTGTGCCGTACTCCGAGCAGATCACGGAAGTGGTCAAGGACCTGGCAGCTGCGGGCGCGTCCAACGACGCACCCATGCTTGCCGGGCGCGATGAGATCAAGACCACGTGTTACGTGGCCATCACCGCTGACCGCGGTTTGTGCGGCGGCTACAACGCCGGCGTCCAGCGCGCAACCGAAGGCGAAGTCAAGGCCGACGTGCTCGCTGGCAAGGACTACACGATCGTTCCGGTGGGCAAGAAGGCCGAGGGGTACTTCCGCTTTCGGGACTACCAGCTGAGCCAATCCTTCATGGGCTTCAGCGACCAGCCGAGCTACGACGACGCCCGCCGCATCGGTGAGTACGTC
>JAJCXU010000456.1 GCA_029263275.1 Ilumatobacter sp. | reverse complement strand
ACGAACCGCATCGGCGACGTCGCGGGTCTTGGCGCGCACCTTGGAGACCGCCGATTTCGCGACCTGAGCTGGCGCCACGTTCGACGCTGCTTCTTTGACCTTCTTCTTGGCGTAACCAGCACCGGCCACACCGGCGGCCAGGCCGCCTGCAAACCACGTCACTCGTTTCATCATGCTCGTCGTCTCCGTCGTTCTGGGGCGCGTTCGCCACGATTGCGCACGTCGATCACATTGCCGACCGTGCTGGGGTCTGGTGCGATGAGCGCTCGCTCGACTGGCTTGCCACGCAAGCGGCTCCAGGCTCGTGAGGCTCCCTTGGCCAGGCCGGCGGCCTTGATGGCCGGTGAGGAGAACGCCGTGCGGGCCACTCTCCCACCAACGGCATCGCCAATCGCTTCGGCCGACCCGAGCACCTTGTCGAATCGTTCGAGATCGGTTCGTGCCTCGTCAACAGTCAGGCGCGCCGCGTCGGTGGTGTTCCGCATCTCATGCAGCAACGGAGCCGTTTCGGCGCGCAAATCGACCACGTCCTTGCGCAGGTCACGCAATGTGTCGTGGACCCGCAGCAGCACGACGATCAATGCCGTGAAGCCGCAAATCAGCACGAACGCGGCGATGATGACGACCAGGTCGCCGGCGCTCATCGGGATGCTCCGTCAGGAGGTGGCTGGGTTCTTCGGGTGGCCATTCGTTGCTCGATTTCGTGTTCTTCGCCGTGCTGGCTCGGCTCGTACCAACGTTGCCCACGTTGGGCTTCGGGCAAGTACTCCTGGTCGACCCAGCCGGTCGGACTGTCATGAGGATACTCGTAGCCCACCCCGTGGCCCAGCGTTGCTGCGCCCTGGTAGTGACCGTCACGCAGATGCGGCGGCACTTCACCCGTCGCTCCGTCTCGGACTGCCGCACGAGCGTTCCAGATCGCCAGGGCTGCCCGGTTGCTCTTCGGCGCCGTGGCCAAGTAGATCGCCGCCTGGGCCAAGTTGAGCTGTGCCTCGGGCAATCCGACGTGCTCGAGCGCGTGCGCCGCGGCGACGGCAACGTCGAGGCCCCGACTGTCAGCCAGGCCGACGTCTTCGCTGGCGAAGATGACCATTCGGCGGACGATGAATCGGGCGTCCTCGCCTGCTTCGAGCATCCGTGCGAGCCAGTACACGGCGGCATCCGGGTCGCTCCCCCGCATGGACTTGATGAAGGCGCTGACGACGTCGTAGTGATCGTCGCGGCCATAACGCAGCGCACTGGTACCGAGCGCTGCCTCCACATGAGCAAGCACGACGTGGGTGTAGTCCGAGAGCGCACATGCGACGTCGAGCGATGTCAACACCTGGCGACCATCGCCACCGGCCCGGTCAACGAGCAATTCCATGGCGTCGTCATCGGCAGTGGTCGCTTCGGCTTCCAAACCGCGAGCGACCAACTGCTCGATGGCCGGACGGTCGAGCGGCTCGAGCCGAAAGAGCGTCGATCGGCTGCGCAACGGAGCGTTGACCTCGAAGAACGGGTTCTCCGTGGTGGCGCCGATCAAGGTCAGCGTGCCGTCTTCGACTGCCGGCAAGAGTGCGTCCTGTTGGGCTTTGGAGAACCGGTGGATCTCGTCCAGGAACAAGATGGTTCCCTGGCCACGTTCACCCAGTCGCTGGCGGGCCCGATCGATGGTCTCCCGGACGTCCTTGACGCCCGCGGTGACTGCCGAGAGTTGTTCGAAGGCACGGGAGGTCGATCCGGCGACTGCGAGAGCAAGCGTAGTCTTGCCCGTCCCGGGCGGCCCCCACAAGAGCGCTGAGCTCAATCGGTCGCTTTCCACGAGGCGGCGCAGCGGGCGGCCCGGCCCGACGAGGTGGTCTTGACCGACGACGTCATCGATCGAATTGGGTCGAAGCCGCGCCGCGAGCGGCGCCCGAGCGCGTCGAGTCTCCTCCGCAGCGGCAGCGAACAGGTCGCTCATGAGCGAGCGCCGAGCACCCGTTCATATGAGGGCTTGCGGAAGCCGACGACTTGGTCGATCAGCCACGACACCTTCGTCCACTTCCAGTCGTCGAACTCGTCGCCGTCAGGCGTCGGCACGATCGCGTCGTCGCGCACCTCGAAGAAGAACCAACGTTGTGCCTGTCCCAACCGGGAGCCGCGCTTGACGCCGTCGGGCCACTCGTACACCGTCCATTCCGGATACTCGTCCACGAGCCGAACGTCGTCCGGGCCAAGGCCGGTCTCTTCGCTCAGTTCGCGCCAGGCGCCCTCGACCGGTGATTCGCCTTCATCGATGCCGCCCTGGGGTAACTGCCACTGATCGCGTCGATCGGTGCGTTGAAATGCCAAGACTCGACCCTTCGAGTTCGACACCACGGCGACGGTTCCAGCTCGGAATTGCAGACTGCCCATCAAGAACGGAGCGTACTGCGCTCGGTGATGCAGCAGCGCGTGACGTTCAGCGACCGATGTGGCGCAGGCGGGTCTGCACGTCGACGTAGTCAGGCTCGTGCTCCGCGATGGTCGCGAACCATCGCCGCGCCTTGATCGGATCGTTCAACCGGTCATAGAAGTCGGCCAACACGTACCACTGACGAAGATGGTGTTCCTTCACCGACTTGGTGTTCTTCGTGGCCGGCAACATCAACTCGATCGCTGCTGGCAGATCGCCCCGGTCAGCAAGAGCTCCTGCGGCCACGATCCGACCTTCGGCCAGGATGTCGTGCCGTGGCGACGACTCACGGATGAGCAGCCAAATACGTTCAACCGACGACCAGCGTTCGATCGCCCGGTAACAGTCAGCCAACACCGGCAAGATCTCTTGGTTCTCGTGCAAGTCGTGGGCCGTCTCGAGCGAAGCAGCCGCCTGCTTGTAGCGACCGAGCCGATAGTTCGACAGTCCGGCCACTTCATGAGCGGCGGCGACCGTCGGTGCCTCCTTGGCAATGGACGTCGCAATCCGCTTGGCCTCGTCGAAGCGCTCG
>JAJCXU010000455.1 GCA_029263275.1 Ilumatobacter sp. | reverse complement strand
AGCGGCTCGTCCGACGAGCCCGCCCACGGGGATCAAAACTCTCAGGCACAGATGACAGCGGGGGCCGCCACCACGCTTCGTCGTGCACCCAGGAGCCATCCAATGCCCACTCCCCTCAGTGATCTGTTCGAGTCTGATGAGTTCGTCCGTCGCCATGTCGGCCCCGCTCCCGGTGACGTGGCGCACATGCTCGACGTCATCGGCGCCGACTCCGTCGAGGCGTTGCTCGATCAGACGATGCCGGACACGATTCGATCGAGTGAGCCGCTCGATCTGGCGCCGGCCGTCTCTGAACGCGAGGCGCTGCGCCGGCTGCGCGTCATCGCGGAGAAGAACGAGATCGTCACATCACTAATCGGGATGGGCTACACCGGCACGATCACGCCACCGGTCATCGCCCGGAACGTTCTCGAGAACCCTGCCTGGTACACCGCGTACACGCCGTACCAGCCGGAGATCAGCCAGGGTCGTCTCGAAGCAATTCTGAACTTCCAGACGCTGGTGACCGAGTTGACCGGGCTCGATGTCGCGAACGCGTCGCTGCTCGACGAAGGCACCGCTGCCGCGGAGGCGATGACGATGGCCCGGCGCCAGTCGAAAGCCAAGACTCAGCGCTTCTTCGTGCATGAGGACACACATCCTCAGACACTCGCCGTCCTGCGCACGCGGGCCGAGCCGGTGGGTGTGGACCTCATCGTCGGTGGCACCAATGCGCTCGATGACGCGGCAGCGGGCGGTGGGGTGTTCGGTGCGCTGTTCAGCGCCCCCGGCTCGCACGGGGCAATCATCGACTGGACTGCCGACATCGCGAAGGTGCACGAGATGGGCGGTATCGCGGCGGTCGTGACCGATCCGCTCGCGTGCATGCTGATGGTTCCTCCGGGACAGATGGACGCTGACATCGCCATCGGCTCGGCGCAACGCTTCGGGGTTCCCATGGGGTTCGGCGGCCCCCACGCGGCCTTCGTGGCGGCACGGGAGAAGGCCGCTCGATCGATGCCCGGACGCATCGTCGGGGTCAGCACCGACACTGCCGGCCGCCCTGCGCTGCGGCTCGCACTCCAGACTCGGGAACAACACATTCGGCGCGAGAAGGCGACCTCGAACATCTGCACTGCCCAAGTGTTGCTCGCCAACATCGCTGGCCTCTACGCCGCATGGCACGGCCGCTCCGGGCTGACTCGAATTGCTGAGCGCGTGCAGCGCCTCACGTCGATCGCCGCGGCGGGACTGCGGGCTGGCGGACACGAGGTGCTCAACGACACCTGGTTCGACACGATCACGGTGCGCTCCCACGATGTGGACACGTCCGTTGCCGCTGCATTGGCTGCCGGATTCAACGTTCGACGAGTCGACGACGCAGCTTTCGGCCTCACCTTCGATGAAACATCGACCCTCGATGTCGTGTCCAGAGTTGTTGAGGCGCTCGGCGGCCAGCCGCTCGACGACCCGGACGCTGCCCCCGATGGGTTGCCGGCGGCGCTGCGGCGGAGTGACGAGTTCCTCACCCAGTCAGTGTTCGAGCGTTACCACAGCGAGCACGAGATGCTCCGATACCTCCGACGCCTCAGTGATCGTGACCTCGCCCTCGACCGCACGATGATCCCACTTGGATCGTGCACCATGAAGCTCAACGCCACCTCGGAAATGGTGCCGATCACCTGGCCCGAGTTCGCTGACATTCATCCCTTCGCTCCCATCGCTCAGGCCAGCGGATACATCGAGATGATCGATGATCTCGCGAACCGCCTCGCGGTCATCACGGGATACGACGCGGTGAGCCTGCAGCCCAACGCGGGCAGCCAAGGCGAGCTCGCCGGCCTGCTTGCGATTCGTGCGTACCACCGCGCCAACGGGGACGACCAGCGCACCGTGTGCCTCATCCCATCCAGCGCACATGGCACGAATGCTGCCAGTGCCGTGATGGCAGGCCTCGACGTCAAGGTGGTTGCCTGCGACGACCGTGGCAACGTCGACATGAGCGACTTGGTCACCAAGCTCGATGATGTTGGCGACAGCCTCGCGTGCATCATGATCACGTATCCGTCGACACATGGCGTGTTCGAAGCCCAGGTCAGTGAGTTGTGCGGCCTCGTTCACGATGCTGGCGGTCAGGTGTATGTCGATGGTGCCAACCTCAACGCCCTGGTGGGTCATGCCCGACCGGGCAAATTCGGTGCGGACGTCAGCCACCTGAACCTGCACAAGACGTTCTGCATTCCGCACGGCGGCGGTGGACCTGGGGTCGGCCCCATTGGGGTCCGCAGTCATCTGACGCCATTCCTTCCCGGTGATCCCCTCGACGCCGAGTCGCCGGTTGGCGCCGTCTCGGCGGCCAACTACGGATCCGCTGGCATCTTGCCGATCCCGTGGATGTACTTGGAGATGATGGGCGCCGCTGGCCTCACCGATGCGACCAGCGTGGCCATCGTTGCCGCCAACTACATCGCCCATCAACTCGACCCGCACTTTCCGGTGTTGTACCGCGGCGAACACGGCCGCGTCGCGCACGAATGCATCATCGACGTGCGCGACATCACCAAAGAGAGCGGTGTCTCCGTCGACGACATCGCCAAGCGGCTGATGGACTACGGATTCCACGCGCCGACGATGAGTTTCCCGGTGGCCGGCACCCTGATGATCGAGCCAACCGAGAGTGAAACGCTGCGCGAGATCGATCGGTTCTGCATCGCGATGATTGCCATCAAGGGCGAGATCGACCAAGTTGCGTCCGGCGAGTGGATGGTCGAAGACAGCCCGCTTCGGCACGCACCACACACGTCCGAGGAGTTGCTTGGCGACTGGAACCGGCCGTACAGCCGCGAGATCGGTGCGTTCCCGCTCGACAGTCTTCGCGTCTCGAAGTACTTCCCGCCGGTCTCGCGTATCGATGGCGCCTACGGCGATCGAAACCTCGTCTGCAGCTGTGAACCGCTCGAGGCGTACGCCGCCGACTGACCGGAAGGAGGACGTCTCGCCCTGAGGCGAACTAGGTTGGCCCGATGGCCGACAGTGACCCGCTCTCGCAGATGTTCAACCTGTTCGCAGCTCCCCTCGCTGGCACGATCCAGTCGTTCGAGCAGTTTCGCAAGGGCGTCGACGAATTCCTTCGTGGTGTCGACAACTTCAACCGCACGATGGAGAACCTGAACGAGACAACGGAACGGATCAACCGCTTGGTGTCCGACGTCGAGGAGCCCATTCGGGCCGCGATTCCGCAGATGACGCGCACGGTCAAGGCGGCCGACGAGATGATGCAGGTCGTCAGTGGCCCCGCGATGGCCGCAGCGCCCGGTCTCGACCGCTTGGCCAAGACGCTGACCACTCCGGCATTCACGCAACTGCCAGATCAGTTGGGGCAGTTCAGCGACATTCTCGGTGATCTCCAGAGTCGTCTCGGCCCACTCACGCAGCTCGCGGAATCAGCCGGGGGCTTGTTCGGTGGGTTCCGCCTCCCCGGTATGGCCGCCTCGAAGCCTGAGCCAGCTCCCGCGCCGCCGCCAGCGCCGGTGAAGAAGACCACGGCCAAGAAGGCAGTGCCCAAGAAGGCGGCACCGAAGAAGGCCGCCTCGAAGAAGAAGGCCGCCGCTCGAAAGAAGTGAGGCCCACCCTCTCGGGTCAGATGAACGGAGTCGCCACGACGCGACCCGGCAGCGACTTGCCGCGGACGTCGATGCTCACGATGTCGCCTTCAGCGGTGGCCGGTGGGAGGAAGGCCAGAGCGATGCCGTGCCCGAGGATGGGCGAGAAGTTGCCGCTGGTCACTTCGCCGACAGCAACGCCGTCGACGAGCACCGGGTAGCCGGTTCGGGCGGGCCGTCGACCATCGGTGGCGATGCCGAACAGCCGCTGCGACACGCCATCGCTGCGTTCCGCCAGTGCAGCGGCCTTGCCGATGAATTCAGCCTTGTCCCACGCGACGACCCAGCCGAGGTCTGCCTGTAACGAGGTGATGCCACGGCCGAGTTCTTGGCCATGCAGCGGGAGCCCCGACTCGAGACGAAGTGTGTCACGTGCACCGAGGCCGGCCGGAGTGATTCCGGCGCCGAGAAGTGCGTCCCACAGCGATCCGGCGGATGCAGCCGGGACGGCGATCTCGACTCCGGGTTCGCCGGTGTAGCCGGTGCCGGCGACAACACAGGCGGCGCCTTGCCAGTCGCAGTGAGCGACTCGAAAGCGTCCGGTTGCGGCCGCGTCGGGGAAGACCGTGGCCAGGCGAGCCTTGGCGTCGGGTCCTTGCACGGCGATGACGGCGCGATCGTGGGTGGTCTCGACTCCGCCAAGCGCGGCGACCACGTCGTCGGTGTTGGAGGCGTTCGGCATCACGTCGAATACGTCAGGCTCACCGTCGGCGCGAGGGTGCCACCAGATGATGATGTCGTCGAGCACGGACGCGTCGTTCGCGTCGAGGAGGTGGGTGTACTGCGCCCGTCCCGGTGCGATCTTCGTGAGATCGTTGGTCAGCGTCGACTGCAGCCGTTCGAAGGCTCCATCACCCTCGAGCCGGACCGACCCGAGATGTGACACGTCGAACATCGCGGCACCGCGGCGGCAAGCCAGGTGCTCGTCGATGGTGCCTGACGGATAGGCGATGGGCATCTCCCACCCACCGAACTCGACAAGATTCGCGTCGAGAGCTTGGTGCTGCTCGACCAGGGGTGACTGCTCGAGTGGCATGGGGCCGCTCAGCCGATCCGACGATGCGGTTGCTCGTCGAGAATCTCCGAGGCGATGTCGGCGACGTCAGCTTCGAGTTCGTTCTTGACGCCACTCATCGAGAACACCATGTTGAGCACGCCTTGGCCGTTCTTTAACACGTCGATCAACTCGCCGTCGTCGCAGACCTGCACGCTCTCGCCCTCGATGACGAGGTGCGCCGACGCAATGTCGGTGGTGACGTGTTCGCGGAGGTAATCGAACACCTTGCGAACCTGTTCGAGTTTGATGCCAGCATCAAGCAGCTTCTTGATCGTCTTGAGTTCGAGCAAATCCGTGTAGGAGTACCGGCGGCGGCTGCCGCTGCCACTCGCGTCGCTCAGCGACGGCCGAATGAGGTCGGTACGCGCCCAATAGTCGAGTTGGCGGTACGTGATGCCCACGACGGCCGCGGTCTGCGTGCCGCTGTAGCCCAACGATTCCGCGAGCTTTTTGTCGATGTCGGACAACGGGGTCCCTGCGATACGTGTCATGTGATTGCCTCCGGTTCGTTGTTCCCAACGTGACGAACAGATTGTCTTGCAGCACCACAGATTCGTAGTTACAGCAATGTGAGATGGTGAACCTTACGGACAGGACGCGCGACCGTCAACCTTTTGTCGAGACTTCGTGCGAGCCCGACCGACCGACGGCCGATTCGACCACGGGCAACTATCCTCGCGGGATGCGTTTGTTGTCCCGAGTTTCATCGCGCCTCAACCGGACCATGCAGCGTCCGCTCGACCTGCCCGACATCGCCTGGTATGACGAACCGAATGCTGCCGACCAGGTCAGTGACCGATCCGGGGGCGATTCCGCCGACGAGCGCATTCTGTCCTCCTGGGTCCGAGACGGATATGCCGTCGTGGAAAACGTCGTGGCCCACGACGCCATCGATGCGATGCTCGCCGATCTCGACGATGTGTTCACGACGGCCACGCCGCGACCCGGTCTAGAGTTCTGCGACCTCGAATTCGGTAGTGACGGCCATCGTGTGACCATCGATCACGGCCAGCTACTCGAGCGTCCCGTCGCTGAACGACACGCCGCGCGTGATCGTTCGAACTGGCGGGTGCATGCGTTCGTCGAGCAATCTGCTGCTGCGGACGCCGTCCGCCGTCATCCGGAACTGAAGCGGATCGCCTCGATGATTCTCGGCTTCCCGACGGACGCGAGCTACAGCATCAACTTCCACAACGGGAGCCGGCAGGACCTGCACCAAGACACGTGTGTCTTCCACCTCGGCGTCCCGAACTTGATCGTTGGCGCATGGATTGCTTGCGAGGACATCGTCGAGGGCGCTGGACCGCTCGTGTACTACCCCGGTTCACATCGGGCCTCGATGTTCTCAGAATTCGACGACTACCCCAACACGAACCTGCGCACCGCGCCCGATGCGGCTACAGCGTCGCGCTACACGGCGTCGATCGTCGCCGACGCGGAGAACTACGAGGAGCACAAGTTTCTGGCTCGCAAGGGCGACGTGCTGTTCTGGCACGGCATGTTGACGCACGGCGGCGCCGCGATCACTGAAGAGGGCCTCACCCGCAAGTCGCTGGTCTTGCACTTCGTCCCACGTGGCGCCGACGCGGCGCAACAGGTGACACTCCCCACCCGCTGGTGAGGATCAGGCCTCGAAGTCCTCGGGGCTGACGGTGTCGAGGAAGTCCTTGAAGTCGTCGATGATTTCGGCAGCATGACTCTTGTATTCGAATCGGATGACAGCGGTTGAACTCGCCATTTCAGTCATGACGGAATTCGCTCGCATTTTAGGGGATTCCATCGCAATGCAGTGTTCTGCTCATCGTATAGGCTCGAATTGCTGGGGCGCCGGGGCAATGGCTTCTCGCCTATAAACACTTGGAATCGCGGCGACAGTTGTCTGATTTGGCCGCCGATAGTATAACGTCGCTTTCGGCGGTG
>JAJCXU010000454.1 GCA_029263275.1 Ilumatobacter sp. | reverse complement strand
TTCGCCACCGACATGCTCGACGAGCTCCTGATGAGGTTCGCTCAACGCCCTCGCGTGCTCGACGTCGATCGCCCGCAAGTGATTCACGTTCACGCCGAGGACACCAGCGAGCACTGGTACGTCAGTATGGGTTCCACAGATACTGAGACATCCCGCGAGGGCGACGCAGCCGACCTCACACTTGTTGGGACGGCGGCCGACCTCTGCGTTCTGCTCTGGAACCGCACGCCTCCCTCGGGCATCGCCATGAGCGGCAACACCGACCTCATGAACCTCTGGAACGGCAACTTCAACGTCCGCTGGTGATGCCCGCCGTCACTCCGGTTGAGCGCAACGGGCACCACCGACCGACTCGTCAGTAGCGGCTGAAGCCCATTGCGTGTGAGTGGTAGACCGCGCCCAGCGGGTCGAGAGCGCCACGGGCATTGTCGTCGATCTCGCCGAACACATCGATGCTGATGTCAGAGACTTCCAGCAGCTTGCCGAGTGTCTCGCCGACGTTGCCGAGGTGTACGAGGATGTGCTCGGTGCTCGGGTATTGCTCGATGAGCGTGCAGTGCGTCTCGCTCGCGTCCATGTACCAGTGGTATCCGAGCATGTCGGGCTCGTTTGCTTCGACCAACGCGGTCGCCTCCGCGGCAAGCGTCTTGAACTCGTCGAGTTTGCCGTCGTGAATCGTCCACTTGACGGCGTATTGAATCTGATTGGCCATGATTGGCCCCTTCTCTCGGCCACGCAGGAATCCGCGCAGTGACCCAAGCTAGGTGAGATCTTCGCAGCGACGTCACAACTCACCCAGGGGCCACATCGTCGAGAAGCCTGGAGCGATCGACGTTTGTCGATCGATTGGATAGTGTCCAATCATGTGGGGCGTGATCCAATGACCGATCGCGAGCGGCAGCCAGCGACGGATGCGCAAGTGAAGGCGATCGCCAATTCGACACGACTGCGGATCATGCGGCTGTGCCACCACGATGATTGGACCAACAAGGCGTTGGCCGACCGGCTGCAGATGGATCCGTCGACCACCTTGCACCACCTTCGGATCCTGGAGGCGGCCGGCTTCCTGGCGGCGCTTCCGGTGGTGCAAGGTCGTTCTGGTGCCTACGAGAAGCCCTATCGATCGACGAACCTGTCGTGGCAACTGATCCTCGATGATCATCTCGAGGACGAGGAATCAGCGGGCGAACCTGCTCCGTTGGCGGCGTTTCGTCAGGAGTTCCGCGAGGCCGGGCTTGACTCGAGCGTCGAACTGACAAGGCTTCACCTGTACCTCGACGACGACGAGGTCGCTGAGTTCGTCAGCCGCGTACGCGCCATCATCGACGAGTTCGTGGAATCCAATGCCAACCGCGAGCAGCGAACCAAGAACAGCTACGGCGTCTTCTTTGCCGCTCATCGTCTCGCCGACCCTCGGCAACCTCAATGACCGACCGACTGCAGTCGCCGGGGCGACAACAGCGATCGTCGATCCGGCGCTTCATCCCAGCAACAATCCTGGGGCCGCTCGTCGGCGCATCGCTCGGTGTCGACGGAGGACCCATTTTCCAGATCTTTGCGATCGAGAACCTCGGCCTGAGCGCGACGGCGATTGGCATCGCCTTCGGACTTGGCGTGGCCTCGCTGCCGATCCAGATCTATGCGTCACGTATTCCCATCGAACGCGCCCGCCGCAACACGCAGATCTTCCTCGTGCTTGCCGCCCTGCAGGCATGGCTGCTCGCCTTCCTGGTCGGCGTCGGCGCGACCGGTGGACTCGCCGCGATAGCGCTTGGTGTCACCGTCATCGCGGAGATTTCGGTCTCAGTTCTGTACGCCACCGCCTGGCAGCCGCTGCTCGCCAGCGGCGTCGACACCCACGCGCGCCAACAGCTCAACTCCACCTGGTCGGCAATCGCACGTGGAGTGCTCGCCGGCGCACTCGTCCTCTTCGCAGCCCTCAACAGCGGTGGCCGCAGTCTCTTCCTTGTCACGGTCGGCGCGCTTGCGGTCGCAGCGGCAATCGGGTTGAACGCCATCGACCCGCCACCTCCTGCGCCGTCACCGGAACCAGGGTCGACCACACCGGGCACCGATGCCAAGTCCGCAACAGCACTCGCACCAGCGACACGGATCGTGCTTGTCGTGTTCGCCGCCATCAACATCGGCGCCATCCCGCTCTGGCTCGTCTACCTCAACAAGGTGCTGTGGCCCGCAGCGAACCTCGGCGCGATCGCCGCAGTCCAAACCGTTGCCTCGATGGCGGCTCTCCTCGCATGGAAGTCGACCGATGGCGACGTCACGCGCCGGGCGCTCATTGGCGCCGCTGCCACCCTCGCCGCAGCGGCCAGCATCGTGACGCTCGACGGCCCAGTCGGGTCCGCCGCCCAACAGGCACTCATTGTTGGAGCGACCGCCGCCATGGCCGCCGGCACGACCACCGCACGACTCGCGATGCTCGAAGCGACGCACCGAGTCATCACACCGGCCAACACGGTTCGAGCGTTCACATTGCTCGACGTCGTTGCCTCGACATCGCTCCAAGCCGGACTCCTCCTCAGCGGATTCCTCATCACCGCCAGCGCCAACACCGAGACATCGCTGACCGATCCATACCGGGCCTTCGTCCTCATTGCAGCAGCGACGACGATCCCCGCCATCCTCTGGTTCAAGAGGGCCTCGGCGTGAGCCGTCGTCTTCTGGCCCAGATCGACCGTCGCTGATGCCCGCGCTTCTCGCAATTGCGTCTGCGTGCACGTTCGGCGTCGCCGACTTCCTCGGCGAACGCCTCGACCGGAACAAGCCTCCGGGCTCGCATTCTCTGTGGTCGCTGCCGCCATCCTCAGCTGAGCGGCCTGCGACGCGCCGCATGCGAGATGCCGGTCATGAGAAGTCCAGGCCGTCGAATCCGCTGTCGCCCTCGATCGGTTGACCGTTCTCGTCGATCGGGATCATCACTTCGTCCGGGAACGGGTTGTCGGGTCCAGGATCATCGACCGGTCCGTAGTGGCCAACACTCTTGTCATACGGAAAGAGCTCGTCGTATTCGTCCTGCCCCGTCAACGGCTCCTTGGGTGTCGTTGGCTGCACGGGTGTCGTCGGTTCCTCGGGTGTCGTCGGCTCCACGGGTTCCGTAGGAGCTTCCGGCTCGACGGGCGCAGGCTCATCGCCTTCGTCTTCGTTGACGACTTCCATTGCCTGCGTCTCGCCAGAGTCTCGGAGGACCTGACGCCGCATACCGGCTGGGTCCACGACGCCGGTCTCCTGGCGGTGATCGCCGATCCGACCACGCGAACCCGACGAGTCGTTGTTCTCCCGGCTTGCTCGGTCAGGCACCGGTTCGCTCTTGATTGGTGCCTGGGTGATGTCATCTGGGAAGTCGGTCATGTCGCGCTCCTGAGTGCTGGTGGTCACTTGTCAAAGTACGCAGCAGCACCGGGGTGGCGAATCGGGAGTTTGCCCGATTCGGGCGAGGCTGAGCCGTCCACGAGCCCGCTCTCGTACGCGGGAGGGATCGTCGGACTCGCCATCGCCCGGAACACACTCTGGCTTCGATCCGACCTCGAACAGCCAGAATCTCACGTGCGCGGGATTCTGGCTCGCAACATCTCTCGACACCGCTGGCCGCGTGGCAGAGTTCCAGGTATGACTGCCCAGCGTTTGATGGCTCACCGTCGCCCCACCCGCGCCGCGACGGTTGTGCTGCTCTCACTCGTCGCGGCTGCGTGCGGAGGATCGTCAACCGAGCCATCGGCTGCCCCGCCGACGGACACGGAACCACCGAGTAGTACCGCGGCCCCAGCCAGCACGACGCCCGTCACCGAACCGCCCGTCACCGAACCTGAGCCCGAGGTCGAACCGCCACGCGTCGTCCAAGTGGAAGTGATCGGCGACGAAGAGGTCGTGTTCGACTACTCCGAGCAAGCATGCGGCGACTACCAACGCCCCGACTTGCCGGCGCGGGCATTCCGCGACGCCGACGGCTCGACCAGCATCATCATGTCTGCCCCGAACAACACGCGTCTCGTCGGTCCGAGTCTGGGCGAGGTGTCAGTGACCTGCGAGATCATCCGGCCGTCGAGCTACGACCACGACCCGGCTGGGCACGGACACTTCGAATGGATCGCAGGGGTGTACACCGAGGACGGACAGACAGTGCACGCCGTGATCCACAACGAGTACCACGGATACGAGGCCGCACTTGCCGACTCGAGACGGGCGATCCTCAATGACTACGGCGACCAGGGCTGGTCGTACCTGGCACGCACTGGCTCCGGCACCGTCGAGATGACCCCGGCCGAGTCGGGCTACCGCCATGCCGACACGCTCTGCTCGGTCGATTTCTGGGGCGCCCATCCCGACGTCGGGTGCGACGCGGTCCGCCGGTACACCGCACCGGCCGACGGCACGTACATCGTCGATGTTGCTGCGAAACGCACGGCGACCGGGGGCGACGGTGTGACCGTCACCGTCGAACGCGACGGAGCGGCCTTGTTGTCGACCGCGCTCGACGACGCCAACACCGCTGCCGAGCAGCGACTCGACCTCGACATGGCCGCCGGCGACACCATCGACTTCGTGGTCGCCGCCGGCGTCGACCCGAGTTTCGATGGCACCGATTTCAGGGTGCTGATCACCCCCGACGGCGACGTATGCGAAGGCGAGGGTTTCGATTGCCAGCAGGTCGAACTGACGGCGTCGGTGTCGACCGATGGGGGTGCCACGTTCAGCCCGTCAGCCGGAGCGTCCAGCCTGATCGCCTCACCGGGTGTGCCGTACCAGCATGACGTTGGCCTCCTGGCGATGTGGCAGCCGAGCAACATCGTGCGTCATCCGACTGACGGCCACTTCTACATGCTGACGCAATTCGATGACCACCGCGACGGAAGCGTGCAGCTCACCTGCTTGCTGCGCACCGAAACCATCGAGGATCCATCGTCGTGGCGGGCATGGGACGGGAATGGATTCGACCTCTCCCTCACATCGTCCGCCTACGACGAGGGCTCTGAGGCGCCGCCGGAGTGCGCGTCGGTGGTGTCGCCGCCGATCGGTGGTCTCACCTGGAACACCCATCTCGAACGATTCGTTGCGACCGGAGGGTTCACCAATTTCGGCCCGAACGGTCAGTACCTCACCACGTCGACCGACCTCATCAACTGGACGCGACCGGTATTCATCCAGGCCGCTGAGTTCGTCTACACGGCCGACGAACCTCCCTATGGGGCCTACGCCACGCTGATCGATCCAACGAGTGAATCAATGAGTTACGACACCACGGGAGCGACGCCCTACATGTACTTCACGCGGATCAACGACCTCGGCTCACTCGACTTCGACCTCGTGCGAGTGCCGCTCCGACTCGACTTCGAGTCATAGGGCCAAGCACCCCCGTTGGCGGCTTCGTGCGCGGCACCCTCGGTCAGAGCAGTTGAGCCTCGACGGCCGACGCCCAGCCGAGTTGTTGATCGATCGTGCCAACGGCAAACCCCGGGACGGCAATCTCGCTGACGCCGAGACTGCGGGCGCGCTCGGCGATCTTGTCGATGTCGTCTTCAGCGAACGTGAGGTCATCGAGCGCAGCATCTGGCACCAGGTCAATGGCGGCCGCAGTTCCGCCGGCCACGAGTGTCCTGCGAATCTCGTCGACGCTCTCTGCATCGAGGCCCCACTCAGATCGCAACTCGGCGCGAGTATTGAGCGCGGCGTAGACGGCGACGTGGCCGAGCGAGGCCGGCGCGACACACGCATGACGAACCAGCGGGGCCCAGATGAGCTGCGGCATCTCATCGCGCTCGCCTGCACCTTCGGTGATCAAACCGACAGATCGATCAAGATCGGCGTCTGGCATGGCCCAGAGCAACACGCGATCGGCCACGGCACCGGCGGTTCGCAGCATCTGATTACCGCGGCCGGCCATCAGGATCGGGGTCGTCGGCAACGAGACGTCGAGCGTGCGGCCAGACGCTGGGTCCAGGGCCCCTCCGTCGGCGACCGCGCGAATGGTTGCGGCCAGCTCGCGAGCCCGCGCCGCAGCATCACGACGGTCGAGGCCAGCGGCAGCGGTGATTTCGGACCCGCCAGCGGCGATGCCACAGAACACTCGATTCGGCGCGACCTCGTGCAACGTTGCCAGCGACGATGCGGTGTGGAACCGGTGGCGCAGGTACGCATTCGTCATCGCAGGGCCGACCTCGATCTGCGTGGTGGCGTCGGCGGCCGCGGCGAGCAGCATCCACACATCGCGCCACCAGAACGCATCGGCGAAGCCAACCCAACGCGCACCGGCTCGCTCAGCGGCAACTGCCAGGTCGGCGGCATCGGCCATCGTGGGGTTCGCGATGTGGCCAATGACTCCGGTCATGGGGTCTCCTCAAGAATGCGACGCATCTCTTCGAATGACTGGGCAGCGGCATGGATTCCGCCGGTCAGATCCTTCTGCATCATGGCGAGCCCGATCGACGTGGGGTGGTGCGCATTGACGAGGTCGGCGAGTTGTCGGCCGAC